>NZ_CALEMX010000542.1 GCF_937910335.1 uncultured Gimesia sp.
CATTGCATGATTGTGATCCTGATACATTACGTCACCAATCTGATATCAAAGCAACCAACATGTGTTAAATTTTCAGGTAGGGTTTATTGATTGATATCGCGTATAATTTCTCGGACGTTTTTTAGTCGGTTCTATCTATCGTATTTGATTTGTAAAGAGTTAAATTCTTACACACGGTAGAGGAATGTCTCGAAATCGCAGTTCCTGATTTAAGCAGGATGATTTGAATGGATGTCAACGATTATGGAGAAGGGCGTGTTCTGGACAAGTGAAAATGATGGTCTAAAGGTGTGCAAAGGCTGCTCATACGTTGCCAAAACGCGGCGAACCGTGGTTGAAGCGTGTTCGATAAGCGTCGATATCTGGTGCTTATTGGGAACGGGTGAACTACGGTTTCTTTCAAATTCGTCTGAAATGCGGGACTTTTGTAGTACTGATGAGGTCACTTGTTCTCATATTGTCAGTGGAATTATCTCTCACTCGCGCGCGACGCTTAACAACGCATAATCGCGAATCGCGGCAGGGAGTCTAGTCGAATCTATGCAGTGATTATTTGGAAGTAGATTCTATGGAAACATCGAAAATTCATGAGTCATGTGATCATAACCTTTTTGAGTAAAGATCTTGATCACTAGATCTGGTCGAGATACAGTAACAAGTGTTCCGCCTGTGTTGAAAGAAATATCTGCGAGGAGCCCCGATGAATACCGCGACTCTGTTTCTGCTTTCGCTGACTGTGGCTGGTAGTCCTGTTGAAGAATGGCCTGAGGGTTATACTGAGCTGGATGGCTTGCTCAGCTCACATAGTGCGCAGTACAAGAAAATGGCGGATTACGTGCGGAAGCGACACTCGTATCGGATAGCTTCGACGAATGAGTTTCCGCTCGGAAATGTGAAAGATCAAACAGGGAAACGTGGACTGGTAATCGAGCTGAATCCCAAAATGCCCAAAGAGAGACGGGCTACGATTTTGATCTGGGAGATGGCGAATGCGTATCAGCGTGAGGCGTTTGCAGAGGTAACTCGCCGCGCTCGATCTGGAAAGATTGACAACCATCGTGAATATGGTATCCGGATGGAGTTAGTCGAGCATGGCAGTCATCAACTGCATCGCGATGTGTTAGTCGAACTTTCGCGTGCTGGAATTCCGATTGCGGAAGATTTTCTGTATTTCCTGAATCCTAAACTCAAATCGCTGGAGACGTATCGCATTCCGACGGCTCATGACTATATCGAGGCCCAGTCAAAAAGCGGACATACAAAACATTATGAGAAATGGTTTTATCTGATCAGAGAAAAGAAACCCCCGGCGGACTTTTAGCTGCTTCGGAAAAGACTCCGATTCACGCAGCCACCAATCCCACGAAAATGAACGTGAGGCTGGCTGACGTGAATCAGATACGCCACGTAAGGATATGACACGGACCGATTATTTGAGAGATTACCAATCGATCAGTTGTTGGCGATTGCCATACAGGCATCGTACTCGTTGCGGGCATTTGCCAACACGGTGTTCAGCCACGCTGTATCGTGGTAGTGTGCGCTGCCCTTCGAGTTAAACAACTTCCTGGCATTCGTTACTTTATCGCGTAACCCCCGCTTGCATTCTGCCACTTTTTTTTCATCGCGTTTAGGAGTTGCATCCGTTTTCTTCTCTTTCTCTTTTGCAGAGACCACAATACTTTCGACGTCCTTATCAACTTCCTGTAACTGTTCTGGGGTGAGTTCGATCTCTTTTTCTGCTTCTGCAGGTTTGATGGCACTCACTTTTACAGAATTTACCTTCACCTCTTTTTCTGTGGAAGTAGAAGAGGTGCATGAAGTGCCCAAGCAGATTACCAAAGGAACGATCAACAGAGCAACAAACACATTTTTTGCACAAATAGACATTGCAGTTCTCCTTGAGTGAAGTGAGGTAATGTGCCTGCTTTTAATGTGCCTATCCTTATTGATATCCCCTTATTTCTGAGTTTCAATCATAAAACATCTTTTTTTGACCGGACTCAAAAAATACTACCAGAATGAGGAATATGGAAGCTCGTCTCATTTTCATCAATTCCACTAACCCATTTGAACAGAAGCAATGCGTTCAGAAGCATTTATGATAATCCCGATATTCTCTTTTGAAAAATAATCTCGGTGTCGGAACCTCGACCGGCTAACGTGAATATGTGGATCTATGAGTTTTGATTCCACCGAAATTCAGCGCTGTAAATCGACGTGCCCTTTTATAAATACTTCTTGATCACTTCCTCATGAGAAGATACAGTAAGGGGATACCTACCATCCTTGAAAGTTCCACCATGTTGACATTTGAGATTGTCAAGAAACTCAGTGTGATCTGTGTTTTTCTTACGATTCCATTGACAGATTCCATTGCAGCTGAGACTCCTGAAAGTATTGCTTTCTTTGAGAAGAAAATCCGCCCGGTACTCGTTACTAAATGTTATGAATGCCATTCGGCGGAGGCAGCCAAAAATGGGGAGTTAGGTAGTGGTTTACAGCTTGATACGCGCGAAGGGATACGACGGGGTGGAGACACCGGGGCATCTGTTGTGCCGGGGAAACCGTCACAAAGTTTATTACTGGCCGCGATGCGACATGAGCGGGATCTGGAGATGCCGCCGGACGGTGATCCGCTGAACGCATCGGTCATTGCCGACTTTGAAAAATGGATCAATATGGGCGCACCGGATCCCCGCGATGGAAAACCGGTGGCGGTGGGAATGGATTTTGCCAAAGCGCGCGAGTTCTGGTCATTGCAGCCCATTCGGAAGCCGGCATTACCCGAAGTCAAACATCAACAGTGGCCACGAAATGATCTGGACTATTTTGTATCAGCGAAGCGAGAAGCGAAACAGATTCCTCCTGCAAATGATGCAACGCGTCCTGTCTTGTTGCGGCGTCTTTTTTTTGACCTGATTGGCCTGCCACCCACTCCTGAGGAATTAGACAAGTTTCAGTCCGTGCCTGTAGCGGAGGTCGTCGATTACCTGTTGGCGTCTACCCATTTCGGTGAGCGCTGGGGTCGACACTGGCTGGATGTCGCGCGTTATGCAGAGAGTAATGGCCTGGCCCGCAATATGGCGTGGCAGCATGCGTGGCGGTATCGTGACTGGGTGATCGATGCCCTCAATTCAGATTTGCCTTATAACCAATTTATCGCATTACAAATCGCAGGCGACCTGATGCCATCAAAGAACCGGGCCCAACAGGATCGGCAAACGATTGCGACTGGTTTTCTGGCCTTAGGTCCCAAAAGTCTGGAAGAGCGGAAACGTGAACTTTTTCTGATGGACTCGATCGACGAGCAAATTGATGTTATCTGTCGGGGAATCCTGGGTCTTTCAGTGAGCTGTGCGCGGTGCCATGATCACAAATTCGATCCTGTGCCGACGGCTGATTATTATGCGCTGGTCGGAATTCTACGTAGCACTGATACTCAATACGGGATCGGCCCGATGGGAATCAAAGGGGTGAATGATTCGGGCCTGATCGCCATTGGCGCTGACGCGGATAAGTTGTCGGGACCTGCCAGTATTCATTTGAAGCAAGTACAGGAACAGACCCAAAAACGAAATACCGCACGATCGGATCGATACCGAGTTATCCGACGGGTGGCTGACCATAAAAGAAAACTCAACAAGACGGGTGAAGACAAAGCGAAGCTGAAGCAGGAAATTGAGAAGATGGATGCCGAGATCAAAGATTGGGATCAACGCATCAAAAAGATGGATGAAGATCTGGCAAACATGGTGGCCCATCCGCCTGCGCAACCAGAGTTTACAATGGGGGCGTGTGACTACCCGAAACCGATCGACAGTAAAATACGCGTTCGTGGGGAAGTGACGCATTACGGAGAAGTCGTCCCCCGTGGTGTATTGCAGGCCATTGAAGTGACAAACCTGCCAAAGATCGGCAAACAGGAGAGTGGTCGATTGCAACTGGCAAAGTGGCTCACCAGCCGCGAGAATCCCCTGACGGCCCGTGTGCTGGTGAACCGTGTCTGGCAACAGTTGTTCGAACGGGGGCTGGTTAGTACTCCGGATGACTTTGGCGTTACGGGGTCGAAACCGACACACCCATTATTACTTGACTATCTGGCTGCGAAATTCATAGAGCAAAACTGGTCCGTCAAAACTCTGATCCGTGAAATTGTGCTGAGCCGGACGTACCAAATGGCGAGTGATGTTGAAAGTAAAGGACGTGCGATTGATCCCGATAATTTATTCTTGTGGCATATGCCACTTCGCCGACTGGATGTGGAATCGTTTCGTGATGCGCTGCTGGCGGTCAGTGGTCGACTGAACCGGGAACGCCGAGTGGGTTCTGCCATTCAGCAAATTGGCGTATTCAGCGAGTATGAATTTAATTCCCGAACCAAGTTAACTCCGGAGATGATGGCCAGTGACCATCGAAGTATCTACCTGCCGATTGTTCGGGGGAATCTGCCTGAAATGTTACAGTTGTTTGATTTTGCCGATCCCAATTCACTGGTAGGCCAACGCGATCAGACGACCGTTCCTTCACAGGCGCTGTTCCTGATGAACAGCGCAGCGATGATCGATTTTTCCAGAGAAACCGCTGATCGCCTTCTACAAAACAAATCTTTGAACAATACCCAACGATTGAATCGGCTTTATGAACTGGCATTGTCCCGTAAAGCCATGAAAACAGAACAAGCGGCCGTCTTCACATTTTTGTCTACGGAGCAGGGGCTTGTACAAATTTCGAAAGAAGCGTTATCGGAAACAGAACAACAACGACAGGCATGGCTCAGTGTTTGTCAGGCACTTTTAGCTGGCAGTGAGTTTCGACATGTCAAATAAAACCAGGAGAGTTTGTCAGTGACGCATTCTATTCCAGAAAACTTCCCAATCGGACCTACACGCCGCGATTGCCTGAAAACTGTTTCGGCAGGGTTTGGCTGGTTGGCGCTGGCCGGTTTATGCCAGCAGGAAGCAGAGGCCTATGAAAGTCCATTGTCACCAAAGCGGCCTCACTTCCCCGCGCGTGCGAAACGTGTAATTTTTCTCTGTATGCGTGGCGGGCCTTCACAGGTAGAAAGCTTCGATTATAAGCCCAAGCTGAATGCCGACAACTTGAAGCCGGGACGGAACAAAAACAGTAAATTATTCGGCTCGCAATGGAAATTCTCCCAATATGGAGAGAGCGGCACTTGGGTCTCTGATTTATTTCCGCATCTGGCCGGACAGGTCGACAAAATGTGTGTTATTAACAGCATGCACACCGATAACAACAATCATCCCCAGGCACTGCAACAGATGCATACAGGAAGTTTTCAATTCGTGCGCCCCAGTATCGGCTCGTGGGTGCTTTATGGATTGGGTACGGAGAATGGAAACCTGCCCGGTTTTGTTTCGCTGAATCCTCTGAAAGCACTGGGGGGTAGCCGCTATTATGCCAGTGCCTTTTTACCGGCTGCCTATCAAGCGAGTTCGATCGGCGAAGCAGGAAAGAACATCAAAGACGCCCGGATTGGCAACTTGATTAATCCACGACTTTCCCGACAGGGGCAACGACGGCAGTTAGATTTACTGCAATCGATGAATCGAAATTTTACGGAGCAACAGCCTGGCGATACACGATTGGAAGGCATGATTGAATCCTTCGAACTGGCGTTCCGCATGAAAGATGAACTTCCCCAGGTCATGGATCTTTCCGGAGAAAGCAAGTCTACTTTGAAAGCCTATGGAATTAATGGGCCTTCGGACAGTTTCGGTCGACAGTGCCTGCTGGCACGACGTTTTGCTGAGGCGGGTGTGCGGTTCATCGAAATTACGGATACCGACTGGGACCATCACGGGTTTGTTTCACGACTGATGCCCAGCGCTGCCAA
>NZ_CALEMX010000543.1 GCF_937910335.1 uncultured Gimesia sp.
AGATAAGGAGTTTGGCTGAGTTGACTGAGGTAGATCAGTTCGTCCCATAATTCATACGTTCGGAGAACTTGCAGCAGACGCATGCGACCATATTTGGCGCTGCCCCGTTTTTTGAACGTATTGTATTTCGGATGCTGCGGAAGTGAGATCATGTTTTTGGCGAGGGCAACCGCATCACCGACGCGGCCGATAAAAATAAGGTTACGAATCAGCCATTCATTGTTATGGGCATAGTTGTGAATTTGATCGGGCATGACAGAGTCCCGCATCATGTGCGCGTGGTCGACGCGGGCAGAGGCTTCCTGCTGCCAGACCGCATCTTCATAGCGTTTGAGACGCGAATAAATATGTCCCGGCATATGCCACATGTGAGCGATTCCGGGAGAAGCCTGTCCGCATTTCGCGGCCGAAGTTAACGCGGTTTCCGGCTTGCGGTGATCCCAGAGGTGAATACGGTAATGGTGCGCGGGGTGCATTGGGTTCTTAGCAAAAATATCCTGCAACAGTGCTTCGGCGGCAATATAACTCGTACTGGAAGAGCGGGAGCCGTAAAGATGAACCGCCAGAAACGCTTTTGCTTCCAGGTCATCCGGGTATTCCAGAATCAGATCTTCCATCGCTTTGGTATAGGCATCGTTTCGTTCTTTTGATTTTTTCTTGTCGGCATTGATGTAAGCTTCGAGAGCTTTGATGTACTGCTTTTCGCGCGGGCTGGCTTTGTCGAGGCGTTTCTTTGCTTCTTCTATGAAGCCTTTGGCCCGTTTTTTATTTTTCAGATTGCACATCGCGGCGCCCCAGAACGCCATTGCGCAGTCCGGGTCTAAATTCGCGGCGTGCCGGAAAGATCGCTCTGCTTCCAGATACCAGAAGCCGTGCAATTGTCCTAACCCCTGATCGAGGAATTTCTGTGCCTGGGGATTTTTAACTGTTACATAGAAGTGCACATTGCCGGTCCCACTCATCAGGTAGGCCTGGCGGCGCGGTCCTTCATTAAAAACTTCGCCATGATAGGAATGACCGGCGAGGACTTTGTCGGCCTCTTTGGTATCCTGCTTGACATCGGTCGCTTTTGTTTTGTCGGCGCTCATTGCGATTGAGTTTGACAGGCACAGCAGACCGATTGCTGAAATCGTCAGGAAGCTGACTTTACGGAATGAGGAATGTGGGCTGTGATGCATCATAGTCAACTCTTATGAGCCAGAGGATTCGAGTGAAAAATCGAGGAAAAATTACGCGAACAGTGTTCAATTTTACCGGCGCTGCTTTCCGAATGTCGATAGCTTGGGGCTGATTCGTAGTTCAAATCTCAAAATGTCGCCGATAGTTTCTAAAGGACGAACATCATCAAAATTTCATTTGCCTCCCGAATTTGTACAGTGTAGCATACACGCATTATGCCCCGTGTTGTATTTACCGCCAATCTGGAACGTCATCTCTCTTGTCCTGAAACGATAGTTTCCGGGGATTCGGTGCGAGAAGCATTGGACGCTGTGTTTGAAACACATCAGCAGTTAAAGAGTTATGTGCTCGATGATCAGAGTCGGCTGCGTCAACATATGGTAATTTTTGTGGATGGTAAGACGATCATCGATCGGGTTCACTTGAGTGATGCGATCAGCGAGAATAGTGAAATTTATGTGATGCAGGCACTCTCTGGCGGTTAGCTGAAAACGGATCCTGGGTTCAACGATAACAGATTAAAAGGTGCCTTCATGAGTTCTCAAATTCATATTGCCACGCGTAAGGGTTTGTTTCGCCTTGATCGAAATTCCAATGGTTGGTCGATTGGTCGCTACGATTTTGAAGGTGAGCATGTCTCGATGATGTTGCAGGACCATCGAGATGGAACGATTTTTGCGGCTCTCAATCATGGCCACTTTGGCGTGAAGCTGCATCGCAGTAGTGACTGTGGTGTGAATTGGGAAGAGTGTGCTGTTCCCGTTTATCCGGAAGGTGCAGAGATAGGAGCGGGGCCTTTTTCCACAGACGGAAAACCGAAACCTGCCAGCTTGAGTGAAATCTGGGCACTGGAGCCGGGAGGGGTAGATCAACCCAATCGGCTTTGGTGTGGAACGATTCCCGGCGGATTGTTTCGTTCTGATGATCGTGGCTCAAGCTGGCAATTGGTTGAATCTTTGTGGGATCTTCCCGAACGACAGCACTGGTTTGGCGGGGGTAAAGATGATCCGGGCATCCATTCTATTTGCGTCCATCCAGAGAACAGCCAGCATGTGGCAGTGTCGATTTCCTGTGGTGGAGTCTGGGTGACTGAAGATGATGGAGTGAGCTGGCGCTGTAAAGCCGATGGCATACGGGCTGATTATGTTCCCCCCGATCAGGCCAATGATCCTAATATTCAGGATGTACATCGACTGGTGCAGTCACCGTCCGAGCCTGACTCTTATTGGGCACAACATCACAATGGCGTTTTCCGAACGACCGATGGTGCCAATTCCTGGCAGGAGCTCTCAGGGATAAAACCTTCTGCGTTCGGCTTCGCTGTAGCCGTCCATCCCAAAAAGTCAGATACTGCCTGGTTTGTGCCTGCGATCAAGGATGAGTGTCGGGTGCCCGTGGATGGTCAATTTGTAATAGCGCGCACTACTGATGGAGGAAAGACTTCTGAAGTTCTCACGAAGGGTCTGCCCGGAGCGCATAGCTATGACATCGTCTATCGGCACGCGTTGGACGTTGATGGAACAGGCAACTGTCTCGCCGTTGGTTCGACAACCGGCAATTTCTGGATTTCCGAAGATAGCGGCGATTCGTGGCAGAAAATTTCGACGAATCTGCCGCCCATCTACTGTGTGCGGTTTGCAAAGACCTGAGATCGAAAATCAATCTCGGTTTTTGAGTTCCTGTTCAATGATGCGGGCGGATTCTTTGCCTTGCGCAGTCGCCCCTTGGGCATTGAAATGCACATTGCCCGGTTTGGTCCACCATTCTTTATGATGTGGTTTCGTGAAACCGTAGAGATCATTGACGCCGATTTCAGGATAGTTCTTGAGGACTTTCATAGCGATCTGATTATACTTGGCAGCATCACCGGCAATGCGACCTGCTTCACCTTCCGGCACGGGGGTCGTGGTGACGAAAATCAGTTTTGCCTTCGGTGCCAGTTCTTTGAGGTAAGCAATGATCGAGTTCAAATTCTTTTCATAGTCTTCAGGAGAAATCGCCTGTGTGCCATTCACACGGTCCAGTTTTCTGTCCTTCAAATATTTCAGATCGTGTAGCCCGACATTGAAATGAATGACATCCCAGTCGAAGTCCCAGTGATCTTTGATTTTTTTATCTTGCATCGCGGTGTGCATGTTCTTCATCTTTGTGATGAAAGACGAAGAGTCGCCGCCGTTACAGTACAGACGGTACAGGTTGGCTTTGCCTTTGAGCGCCTCACGTGTCGCACCAGTGTAGGCGATCGAAATGGAATCACCATAGACCAACACGTTTGGGAGCTTTGAATCGTTTTCCACGAACTGAAATGCAGGTCGTTTAAGAGAGCGCGGCGAGCGAACCAGTTTTTTCCAGGCATCCTCGGCTTTCTCTTTGGC
>NZ_CALEMX010000544.1 GCF_937910335.1 uncultured Gimesia sp.
TTACACATTTCCAGGTGGAATGTTTTTTTGAAATGAGCGTGTATCTGCTGCTGAATCAGAGTGTCATCGGTTACCAAAATCAGAGTGGGAAGTTGCATAGTGGTTTTCTCGATTTCAAAATTCAAAGTGATTTCAATCACAGAAGCAGTTTGTCAGCCTCAATGATTAAAAAAGAACCGGAATTGTCATCTCGTTTGACGAAGTGCTTCTGTTTTTAAACAAATGGAGTGCCAAGCTGTTAACGATTTCAGGCGCGGGGGGGAGTAACTGTTATGCTGGAAAGAGTTTAAGGAAAAGAAATATGGTCAGACCCTGGTCAGTTGACGGGTGAATGATGTGGTAAAAAAACATCAAGTGAGGTGCATGTTGATAAAAATCAACAGAAAAACGCTGTATGGGAATGAATTCAAAGTTAGAGAGCGATCTCACTGGCGTGAGAGCTTGTGTACTATTGGAGGAAGATTTACAGCTTGTTAAACTTCAGAAACGGACAGTCTGTAGATGTTTATTTTCAGCGAGAGGAAAAGTGCAGTGGCGAGCTTTGCGGTGATACTGGCAGCAGCAGGTAAGAGTACTCGATTTCAATCCCGGGGGGCGAAGGCGCTCGGTTCTGGTCCTCAGAAGAAGCCATTTATGGATTTGAAAGGGCGTGCGGTCTGGGTACGTTCGGCTGAAATTTTTTCGAATCGTGAAGATGTGCTGCAGTTGATCATATCGATTGCGGAGGAGGATATCGAATGGTTTAAAGAGAAGTTCCGTCCGAATATGGCGTTCATGCAGATTGAAATTGTAGCCGGTGGTCAGGAGCGGTCTGACTCGGTTCAAAATGCATTAGCGCGTGTGAAAGCAGACATCGATTATGTCGCCATTCATGATGCCGCCCGCCCTTTAATTACAGATAAATGGGTGGGTGAACTTTTTGCTGCTGCGGAAAAATCAGATGCCGTCATTCCTGCTGTCCGGGTTTCCAGCACCTTAAAACGGGTTGGCAAGGATCGGCGGATTGAGGAAACCGTCGATCGTACCGATCTCTGGGCCGCTCAGACCCCGCAGGTTTTCAAGCGTCAGTTATTGTTGGATGCCTACGCTCAGCGTGGCGATTTTCAACCTACTGATGAAGCCCAACTGGTTGAACAAATGGGACACCCGGTGACGATTGTTGAAGGCTCGCCTCTCAATCAAAAAATCACGACGGCCGCTGATTTTCGGATGGCCGAAGCTCTGGTAAACGCCTTGCCGAAACCAAAAGGTTTTCAGGCACTGCACCCCTTTGCCGATGAAGAACCACGCGGTATTTTCTAATCGCCGCTAAAATCGACCGCAGGCAATTTTGAGTATTTAGACAGAATTCGGTTCCCGGTCTATTTTTATGTGGGATATTCGCTCGTATTTATATAGGGTGATGAATAGCTAAATTTATGATCGAGAGACAAATTGTTATACATACGGGACATTCTTTTCAGAGATAAGGGAAACGGCCATGAATTCTACCCCCGAAGCTGCCGAAACTTCTGAACCGGCATCGAAACCAAAAAAACAAATCAGTGCTCAGCGTCGAATCATCTCTTGGGTCTTCATTGCAATTTTGCTTGGGGTTGTGGTTCTTGAATGGAAGGCGAAATCATCACAGGCAAGTACTGTAAAAGGTCTGGAGGCCGCCTTGGAGACGGCAGGAGACGTGGGGGAAATTCCATTACAACAGTTTCAGTCGATCAAAGTGGGAAAAAATTCCGAAGAGCTTGATGAATCGGGTGTGATTTTGAAGATAATTCATTATCGCTGGAAAGGGATATTCAAAACATATAATTTGCGGTTGCTTGTTGATGAAGGGGATATGGTAATTGCCTTTGATGAGCAGTCTGAAGGCAAATCCGTTGGAGGCATCAGCCCGATCTCTAAAAAGAATATTCAAGCGTTGGTCGGTCAGCACAAAAAGGGAGGCTCAAAAGAGCCCGTTGAAGAAAAGCAGGCTGAGGCGAAAGGCGAAGCGAGTGGCGAACCATCAGAAAAATAAGGTTTGCAAACTTATCAGAAGTAATTAAGAAAAAAGCCCGGGGTTAAAGACTGCCCCCGGGCTTTTCTTGTTTCGATTTTACAATCGCCTATTCGTCTGTGACACATCCTTCGGAGGCGGACTTAACATTTTTGATGTATTTATAAAGTGTGCCTCGCGTGTATTTGTAGGGTGGTGCCGTCCATGCCTGCCGGCGCTGTTCGAGTTCCGCATCGGTCAAATCCACATTCAGCAAATTTTTATCGGCGTCGATTGTGACTTTGTCTCCGGTATTGACCAGCGCAATCGGTCCGCCTTCCTGTGCTTCGGGAGTGACGTGTCCGACGATGAATCCGTGTGAACCGCCAGAAAAACGACCGTCTGTTAACAGTGCGACATCTTTCCCCAGGCCGGCTCCCATGATGGCCGACGTGGGAGTTAACATCTCGGGCATACCGGGGCCCCCTTTCGGTCCTTCATAGCGAATGATAATGACATCGCCTTTCTGAATTTTGTTTTCTTCCAGTGCTTTGAGCATGTCTTCTTCTGAATCGAAGACATTTGCCGGTCCTTCAAAGACGAGACCTTCTTTGCCTGTGATCTTGGCGACGGCACCGGTGGGCGCCAGGTTTCCTTTGAGAATTTGGAGGTGGCCGGTCGGTTTAATCGGGTTTTCGATGGCGTGGATAATGTCCTGTCCCTCTTTGAGGCCGGGCAGTTCTGCCAGATTTTCTGCCAGCGTTTTTCCGGTAACTGTCATACAGTCGCCGTTAATGAAGCCTTTTTCCAGCAGGTATTTCAGAACAGCGGGAGTACCGCCAATTTCCTGCAGGTCGGCCATGACGTATTTTCCACTTGGTTTGAAGTCGGCCAATAACGGGATGCGATCACTGACTGCTTGAAAGTCTTCGATAGAAAGTTCTACATCAACAGAGCGGGCAATTGCCAGCATATGCAGGACCGCATTGGTAGAGCCACCGAGGGCGACGATGAGGACCATCGCATTTTCAAATGCATCGCGGGTCATAATGTCTCGGGGTTTTAAATCGAGCTCCAGGAGTTTTTTGATGGCGGCTCCGGCGCGAACACATTCATCCAGTTTTAAAGGATGCTCGGCGGGAATGGATGAGCTGTAAGGCAGCGACATTCCCAGGGCTTCGATTGCGGAGGACATCGTGTTGGCGGTATACATGCCGCCGCAGGCGCCGGCACCGGGACAACTTTTCTGCACGATTTCTTTCCGGGCTTCATCGGTGATTGTGCCGGCCAGATATTCTCCGTAGGACTGGAATGCAGAAACGATATCCAGTTTTTCATTATTCAGGCAGCCTGGGGCTATCGTTCCCCCATAAACCATGATGGAAGGCCGGTTAAACCGACCCATGGCAATTATACAGCCGGGCATGTTCTTGTCACAGCCGGGAAGCGAAATGTTGGCATCGTACCATTGGGCACAGGTTACGGTTTCAATGCTGTCGGCAATCAGATCGCGGGATTGCAGAGAGTATGACATGCCATCGGTGCCCATCGAAATACCATCGCTCACGCCAATGGTATTAAATCGCAGTCCCACCAGATCGGCGGCTTCAACGCCCTCTTTGACTTTGGCAGCCAGTATGTTGAGGTGCATGTTGCAGGAGTTGCCTTCGTACCAGACACTGGAAATTCCTACCTGGGCCTTATTCATGTCGGCTTCGGTCATGCCGGTGGCATACAACATTGCCTGCGAGGCGCCTTGGGAACGAGGCTGAGTAATACGGGAACTGTAACGATTGAGAATGGGTTTAGAATCGGATGACATCGACGTTTTTCCTCTGTAGTGTTTTCAATAGCAATGGTTTGAGAATAAAATGGGATTGCTGTCGGGCCCGATGATCATTTCGGCCTGACATGTGATTGAAGCCTGTTGGCTATTCAATCAACAACTTCACTCGATGGGCCACTCGTTCAACACGCGGCATCACCAGTGGTTGATAGATTTCACAATACGCTTTTTCTTCGCGGTGTGCTTTCCAGGCCTGTTCGCTCTCCCAATGTTCGACGAGTACAAAAGTCGCAGGCTCTGCTTCAGCGTAATAAACGTCAAACCGTAGACAGCCCGGTTCCGTACGAGATAAGCGGCAGGCTTCCGTCAACAGCCCCTCGATTTCGTTTGCATCGGAGGCATCTTTCAATGTGAGAATGACATTGAGGCAAAACATGTTCGGTCTCTTGATTTTAAAAGAGTCTGGGTGGGATCAAAGCCATCGCAAAAGCACGAAGGACAACTTATCACAATACAGTAACACTCCGAGATTGGAAGTGACAGTAATGGGAGATTCTTAAACGGCAGGGAAGCATAAATCGCTTCCTTTAGAGACGGTTTCTCCGGAAATTTTCTGTTCTAATGACTCCTTTCTGGTGGCTCAAGTTCGGAGCTGATTTCGAAATGAGTCCGTTCTAACTCCTGTAAGAGTTTGCGGGTCCCGTAGTCTGGATCGCTGATTCATCAAAAAGGGGCTAAAATTGGCAAATGAAGTCCACACTTGGATGACGCATTGCAATTTATCTGTTATCATTCCGACGAGCTTCAAAGGCGAATAGATGACAGAAGTCAGCGGCTTCGAGTCGGGTATGGCTCTTTTGATTCATATAAAGGGAGTGTGAAGTGAGTAAGGCAGAAACAGTGGAGTGGTTGGATTGGAAAAGGCTGCCTTTGTTTTCTCGTTTTGATGCAGAGGCTTCTCTGATCCAGATTTGCGATCAGTTGCTGGAAGAGGCGACTGTGCAGGAATCGGGATGTGACTACATCCGTCAGTTTCTGCCTCAATTGGCAACGGTATTATCCTGTCAGTGGTGTACTCTGATCGAACGGACTCCCGAGTGGGAGACCCTGTTTGAATTTGGACGCAATGTAGCGGGCGGTTTTCCGATTTCGTTGTGTGACGAAGCATTAGATCGTGATGCCGGCGGTATGTGTGCCGATGAAAAACGGGAGGACTGGTCCTTTCTGGCAGCTCCGTTAGGCGATGTTCGTTCCGGAACTGTTTTGTTAGTCGGCGGTCGTGACATAACGGTTGATCGACTTGGTGAATTGATTGTTGTGGCGCGCGTTCTAGGTTATGCGCTGTCTATCGTTGAAAAACGGGAAAAGCATCAGCGTCGTATTAATCGACTGCAGACCACGCTGCATATCGCCTCCAGCTTTTCGTCGGCTCGTGAAACGCAACCCCTGCTGGAAAAAATCGCGGAAGAAGCAACGCGTCTGCTTGAGTGTGAAAGATCCAGTATTTTTATCTGGGATCGAGAACACAAACAAGTCGTGGCTTGTCCCGCGTTAGGCGTGGAAGGCAATACACTGCGTCTGCCCGATAACGTGGGGATCGTGGGAGATGTGATTCACTCTGGCGTGACGGTTCGCGTGGATGATGCTTACAATGATGACCGGTTTGATCCGAGTGTGGATAAGTCGAGTGGTTTCAAGACGCATAATCTGTTGTGTGTACCATTGAGAAATAATGCCGGTGAATTAATCGGTGCGTTCGAAGTAATGAATAAGGAAAAAGGGAAGTCAGACTTCAACGATGATGACGCACAAAGTCTGGAAGAACTGGGCGTGCAGGCAGCGACGGCTCTGGAAAATACGCGCGAGATCGAGCAGCTTTCCCGTAGCCGGGACCAATTGACCGAACAGGTGAAACAGGCAGTTCAGATCATCGGAAAGAGTTCTGCGATTTCAGCGCTGCGTTCCACTATCGAACGGTTGGCGGGCACAGATTTGCCTGTATTGATTCTGGGAGAAAGCGGGACGGGGAAAGAAGTCGTCAGCCAGTCGCTACATTATCAGGGACCTCGGGCCAATACACCATTTATCGCCATCAACTGTGCGGCTTTGACGGAAACGTTGCTCGAAAGCGAATTGTTCGGCCACGAAAAAGGGGCATTCACCGATGCTCATGAAACACGGGTCGGCAAATTTGAACTGGCAGAGGGGGGGACGCTGTTCCTTGATGAAATTGGAGACATGAGTCCCGGAGGCCAGGCCAAACTGTTACGGGTGTTGGAGCAGAAAGTGATTACCCGCGTGGGAGGATCGGAAAGTATTCCCATTAATGTGCGCGTGGTGGCGGCGACGAACGCCAAGCTGGCGGATGCGGTTCGCGATAAAAAATTCCGCGAGGATCTGTATTATCGGCTGAGCGTGGTCACGCTCGATTTGCCTCCGTTACGCGAACGCCCGGAAGATGTGAGTTTATTGGCGGAGTTTTTTCTGTCCCAATTTTGTGCGCAGGCCAATCGTCGTGTATTGAAATTTTCGGCGGAGGCCAAAAAACGATTGCAGGCGCATCTCTGGCCGGGCAATGTCCGCGAGTTGCGGAATCTGATGGAACGCGTGGCGTTTCTGTGTGCCAGCGATCGTGTGGAAGTGGAAGACCTGGCGTTTATTCTTAGCCCATCCCGCGATTCAGTGGTGGACATGTCGGCTGATTTAAGTTTGAAAGAAGCCTCGCGCCGCTTCCAGCAGGAATACATCCGCCGCACGATCAAACGCGTAGGCGGCAACATGAGCGAAACCGCGAAATGCCTGGGCCTGCATCGTTCGAACCTGTATCGAAAGATGGGTCAACTGGAAATGCACGAAGCAGAAGATGCTTCAGAATTAGACGATTGAGTCCAACTCTCCCCTTCAATTTCAATCTGTAAAATGAGAGGCTCGGGATTTTTACTACCACGAAAATCACGAAAACACACGAACCTTTCGATCCACATCACGTAAGCCAGCTCACTCTTCCATGCATAGTGCATCACTGTCAACTTATTTCGCATCTGGTCAGTTTGGGCGATTGGTAAACGGCAGTGGTCATGGCGGTTTCCCGACCGGCGGCATCGTACTGGAACGTGGTCCGATTATTGCGTGCATCCTGCAATGCAGAAACCCGACCTGCCGCATCGTAAACAGTTGTGGTGATTTCGTTCAACGGATTGATCGGTCAATTAAAAGGTTCCTGACATGCTCTGTAGAAAACCTGCTTTTGACTTGGATATTACCTCCCAGGTATCTCAACAGAAAACTAAAAATTCCGGGATATTCCAATACTAATTTTCACGATCAGCGGCATTATTTTTTTTTAGATTCAACTTACGCAAAATCCATGGAAAATCATCATTAGAGTCAATGAAGATTGAACAACGTGGCAATGCCGCCTGTAATCGTTTTAGCCCAGGCGCCATCACATTTGTCGAAGAAAGATCTAACCTTCCGAGATCTCTCAGTTCTTTCAGATGAATAAGACTCGCCTCTGTAACTTGTGTATTACTAAGATTCAGTTCGAAAAGATTTGCCATCCCCTTCAGGTGAATCAAACCGGCGCCAGATATTTTCGTGTTCGAGAGATCCAAATTTTGAAGCCCTGACAACCCAGCAAGGTAAGCCAACCCAGCGTCTGTTACATCTGTACCCGAGAGATCCAAATCATGGAGGTTTTTCATTCCCTTCAGGTGAACAAGGTTAGCATCTGCT
>NZ_CALEMX010000545.1 GCF_937910335.1 uncultured Gimesia sp.
CGCGAATTATTGAGCAGCGATTACGCTATGCGGCAGGCGATTGAAATCCTGGACAAGGTTCATAAATCGGAACTTCCTTTTGATAGAACTATTAAAGTTTCTGTTACGGAAGGGCTTGAGAAGAGCCAGATTCTTGGTCGGATGCCTCATAACCTGAAGACGCTGGAATATCTCACTAGTAAAAATACGAGTGATTTTCAAAGATTCCTCAATCCGGATCTATCGAAGAGTGAACGTCGTGACGCCTATGCTTCTCTGCATAAGCGTCGTCGAAAGATGGCTACATTGATTGAAGAATTAAGCTTGCGTACGCAACGTCTGCAAATTGGCATGAAGCGACTGGAGCAGATTTCTCATCGTATGACAGAACTGGAAGATCAGATCAGTGACATGAGCGATCTGAGAGTCAAGAATTCCAAAGATGATCGCGCGAATCTTGAGCGAGAGTTGCAGGATTTGGTTTCAATGACAATGGAAACTCCTGAAACACTTCGTGAACGAATCAAAGCGGTCAAGCAGCGCTATCTCGATTATGAAACAGCGATGCGTGAACTATCGGGCGGCAACTTACGTCTAGTCGTTTCGATAGCCAAAAAATATCGAAATCGTGGTTTGAGCTTCCTCGATCTGATTCAGGAAGGAAATACTGGTTTGATGCGAGCCGTCGATAAATATGAATATCGTCGTGGCTATAAATTTTCGACTTATGCGACTTGGTGGATCCGGCAGGCAATTACGCGTGCGATTGCCGATCAGGCACGAACGATTCGTATTCCCGTTCATATGATTGAGACGATGTCCAAACTGAGGAAGGTCAGCAAGCAACTGCTACAGGAAAAAGGCAGGGAGCCGACAATGGAAGAAACAGCATTCGTGGCAGGAATCAGTCTGGAAGAAACGCAACGCGTACTTAAAATTTCCCGCCATCCCATTAGCTTGGATCGGCCTGTAGGTGAAAGTGAAGACAGTTACTTTGGTGATTTCATCGAAGATTCTGACTCAGATAGTCCAGTCAACACAGCCAGTCAGGAGATGCTCAAAGACAAAATCGACCATGTTTTGAAAACACTTACTTATCGTGAGCGTGAAATCATCAAACTTCGGTTTGGATTGGGAGATGGTTATACCTATACATTGGAAGAAGTCGGTCGGATTTTCAAGGTCACGCGAGAGCGAGTCCGTCAAATTGAAGCCAAGGCGGTTAGAAAATTGCAACATCCCGTTCGCAGCAAACAGCTTCAGGGCTTTATAGAGGGATTAGCCCCCGAATGGGGGCAAGCTGAATCTGAAGAAGCGGAAGCAGACGCTACTGCTTCTGCCAGTATCTGAGCCTGAAACGCCGGTCATTTTTGATCGGCGTTTTTTTATTCAGAGGGTGAAAGGCATTCTTTCTTCGATTCTCTGCCGCTCAGAAGATCGGTTAGATTTACTTCGTAGGTCTGGCTATTTGACGTGAAAATCTTTATAACAAAGCCTATGTACTGAGGCACGCCGCATCCTGCCTCATAGAAATAAACGTTTCTGGAGTTCTTTAACATGTCAACTACTGCAGCCGGTTTGAAAACTTTACATCATTTATATTTGAGATTACATGATGTAAACCAGAAATTAGAGCGAGGGCCGAAGCGAGTTCAATTTAAAGAACAGTTTGCGTTACAACAGGAGGATATACTCAATTCGGAAAAGGAAAAAGTCACTGAATTGAAAAAGCAGGTCCAGCAGAAGAATTTGGACTTACATTCCAATGAGGCAAAAATCCTTGAATTAAAGGGAAAGTTGAACTCGGCTGCTTCAAATAAAGAATTTGACATTATTAAAGGTCAAATTGAAGCAGATACGATGGCGAACAGCGTTCTGGAAGATGAAATTCTGGAGTTGATGGAAAAAATAGACGCTGCCGAAATGGAAGTTCAATCCTGCGTCAGTAAAAAAAATGCGGCAGAGGAAGATGCCAAAAAAACAGCACAGGAATTCGAAGCCGCTCGTAATTCTCTGGATGAAGAAATTGAAGAATGCAAACGAGCGATTGCAGAATCTGAACAAATTATACCAGAAAATGTCAAAGTCTTATTTCAACGTCTCGTTCGATCTCATGGAGCAGGTGCGTTGGCAAATGTAGAAGGCAGGTTTTGCTCAGCCTGTAACGTTTTGATCGAACCTCAGCTGCGAGTCGAATTGAACTCAGAGCGGTTCGTTTTTTGTAAGTCCTGTGGACGCTTACTTTATGTGGATGATTCTCAGGAATAATCAGGACTGCTACTTTGGTGAGTTGGCAAGCAGAGCCAGCACACCCAGGCCATAAAACGTGTATTCTACATCCGCTTGTTCATCCCAACTGGCTCCTCGAAAGCCTCCCGTCGGAAACTCCAGCCACTCCGTCATGAATTTAAAGAAATTCATTTGATCGAAGAGTGATGTTAAATCCAAATCCTGGGCAGTAAGTAATGCTGTAAAAGTGGATAAACCATCGGCAAATGGAATGCGTGTATTTGCCTGAAAGCCTCCTTCGGAACTTTTTACCTGAGTGAGGAAGTCGCGCACGTCCTCTTTCAGTTCATCATCCATGGCATTCAATATTATTAATATTGCAACTGCTGCTGCTGTCGGATTTGTGCCGCTGCGTTTCATCGGTGTAATTTCTACAAAGCCTCCGTCGTCGCGTTGTCTGTCGAAAATAAACTGGATCAGATCGTTTGTCGCGGGAATCTCAAGTCCGATCATCTGATAGATTAATACTACCAGGAAAGAGTGATAAGTACTTCCCAGGGCACCTTGATCTGATTTTGCATAACCGCCGTCACTGGTTCTTAATCGCTCCAGATTGAGTGCCACTCGAGTATTCCAGTGTTCCGGTGCTGATGCCAACAGGTCTTCTCCACCGGAAGCCTGAATAATCAGAGCGGAGTACAGCCAGCTGAGTAGATCGATGGTTGACAGGTTTTCGAGTTTAAATTGTTTGAGGAACTGGCTGAGTTCGAGACAAGTCTGTTTTTCAAGGCCTCCTAAAATTCCCAGACTACGGACAGCAAAGCCTGTGTAATAGAGATCAGAGCCTCCTTCTCTGCCTGAAAATCCCCCATCTGCCTGCTGTTGGGAGAGGATAAATGTACGATGTTTTTCTAATGAAGCGGGTGGCATTTTTTCCAGACCTGCCGCCAATCGCAAAGCCAGTTTGACTAAATATGGTTGATTACTCATAGAAATCTTGTACCAGTTTCCCTTTAAAAGGGTTGAGAACGGACTGAAAGCCAGTGGTTTTCCGACTTTTTTGAAAATTGTCAATAATTTCTTTGCGGAAATGTGAAATTCGTCTTCCGTCGGATTTGAAATTAGAATATGTTCCCGCCCAACATCTCCTAAACTCAAAGAATCAATCTCTCTCAAGACTGTGAAGAAAGTAAACCATTCGGTATTTCTTTTTAGTTAAAACGGGTCAACCTTACCTCAAGGACGATCAACAGATTCTTCCGAGTAACAATTCACATTAAAAATAACCAGTTAACTAATCAAATCAAAGTGGCACGTTTCCGTCAAAAAGCTCATTTTTCTCGGTTCGTATCAAAACATGTCTATTCAGTTCGACCAGTTTCTATCCTCCGATAGAAGTGTAAAGATCAAAAAAGACCTCTCTCCTGATCCTGACAAGCCGTTCGTGCTGATAAAAAACCTTTAAACAATTGATATTCTAAGACATTCAATAACAGACGCATGAATTCTCAGCGGTTGCATTTCTGCCGCTAGTGAAAACATCGGTTATTGGGTGCCTGCGTGTATTGTAGTTACGACTTGATAGATCGGGTTTTGGGGAGTTCTCCTCAACTCGTTCCTTAATTCGGAAGTTTACTCGTTGAGATAATCTCATGGATTTCCTGACATTATCGTCATAGATAAAAACAATTTCATGACAGATCAAAATACAACAGAGCGGGACAATAACGCCAAATTGCACTCAGCGTGCATAACCGAGGTGAAACAGATGCCTGTGTTGACATCAAGTTATTCTGGACGGTTTATGAAAATTGCATTTCGCCTGATTGCCGGCGTAATTGTTCTGGCGATATCCGCCATGTCAGGAACATTATTAGCCGATGAAGAAGTTGAATTTTCAACAATCATTGCCGATGGTTCAGAATACTCTGATACCCTTGATGGAATCTCATCAGTCATACCGGGTAATGGAGCAGGAGTCTTATTTCGAGCTGGACATCAGGCAGGTAAAACCGTTGGGTTGGCCGAATCGATTTCTTACCTGGAAGCGATGCCTTACCTGTTTACTCATACGAAGAATCCTGACGATGCAGCCATGATCTTCGGAGGTTTTCGTCTATTCAGAACCAATCGTGGACACCTTGGTGGAAGCGCTGGAATGGGTTATCGATTTTATAATTATGATACCGATCGAATTGTGGGTGCCGGTGTCTATTACGACCGTGATGATTCGACAACCAAGACTTTTCAGCAGGTTGTACTCAACGTAGAAACAATGGGTCGCTACTGGGATGCCAACGGAAACTTTTATATGCCCTTCGGAATTCGTCAGAAACAGTTAGATGTTCAGTTTAATGAAGGCAGTCAGCGATTTTCCGTTTTTAACGTACTCTATGATCAAACACGTACTGTCGGAACCGCCATGCGTGGTTTCGATGCGGAATTCGGTGTTCCTGTCTGGGGCCAAATCGCAAATAAACATGAAATGCGTGCTTATGCTGGAACTTATAATTATACAGCAACAGGCAGCGAAGATATCTGGGGCTGGCGAGGTCGTTTGCAAGCCAAACCAGTTCCTAATGTTTTAATGGAATTGAGCGTCACAAACGATGACACTTTTAAGACAAATGTATTTTTCAATATTGCCTGGACATTTGCAGGTCGTCCGGAGTGGAACAAAATGGAAAAGTCCACTCAGATGTACCGGATGGCGGAACGTGTTCGAAGAAATTACAACGTTGTTGTTGAACAACGTGACGTAGTCGATTCTGGGCTGATCGCCATCAACCCGGCGACAGGTCTGCCTTGGACAGTCTCTCATGTTGATTCTCTGGCGGGACCCGGAGGTACTGGAGCCGTTCTTGATCCTTACCAGACAATTGTAGATGCACAGGCAGGACCTGACAGAGATATTATCTTTACGCATGCAGGAAGTGAATACAATAATGCGGCACCAATCGTTCTCGTCTCGGGAAACCGTGTTCTAGGTGAAGGTCAGGGTGTCGAACACTTCATTAATTATCAAGGATTTGGAAACAAGTTACTGCCAAACTCACCGTTGTTTGGAAGTCCTCTCAGACCAAACAGTCTCGTGAGACCTACGTTTAATGATACGGTTGGCGATGGTGTGGTTCTGGCTTCTGACAGTGAGTTCTCCGGTTTCATTTTGAACCGTCCTACAGGCCGCGGTGTTGTGGGAATTGGCGTTTCAGGGACCAATGTTAATTTTGTTGACGTGAATGATGCCGTCGGTGAAGGAATTTTCCTGAACAACACGTCTGGCAGTCTCTCCTTTGATACAACTAATGTGACGAATTCTGCCGGTAACGCCTTTGTCGTCGACGGTGGTAGCCCATCATTGGAGTATGAGTCGGGTACAATCACCAATACGACTGCGGGTCGGGCCGTCCTGATTCAGAATACGACAGGGGGCTTTGTGAATTTGACAGGCTCAACTGTTATCGATACAGACAGTCAGGGGATTTTGATCAGCAATGTAGGCGGTGGAGCCACTCTGGATAACGTTACCATTACAAGAAGCACCAATGAGGGTATTCATGTGACAGGCGGTACTGCCAATGCAGTGGTGGCATTTAGAAATAGTTCTGGCGGAGCGACTACAATCGACTCTGCCAC
>NZ_CALEMX010000546.1 GCF_937910335.1 uncultured Gimesia sp.
ACAGAAAAAATTCGAAGAAGCGGCGGCGGCCTGGAAGGCTCTGATTGTGTTATACGACAAGGTTCAAGATGAAGCAGTTATAGAGATCATTTCAAATGCTAAAAACAATCTTAAAAACCTGCCAGAACTGATTCAGGCAGAAAAAAATGCGACCGCAACTAAGAAAGCCGACTCCTCTGATGAATGATCAAATCAATTTGAAAAACTATATCCGCGAGATTCCCGATTTTCCCAAGCCGGGAATTCTCTTCCGAGATATTACTCCTCTCCTGGCAGAGCCGGCAGCATTTCAGCAAGTCATCAACCGCCTGGAAGATTACTACCGTGACAAACAGATTACAGCAGTATTGGCAGCCGAAGCTCGTGGATTCATTTTTGCAGCTCCATTAGCACTGGCACTGGGCGCACGCTTCATTCCCATTCGAAAACCGGGCAAACTCCCCTTTGAAACTAAGGCCTTCCATTATGAGTTGGAATACGGTTCGGATTCACTGGAAATGCATACCGATTCGATTCACGCCGACGATCGCGTGGTGATTGTAGATGATCTCCTGGCAACAGGAGGCACGATCTCAGCCTGTATCGAGCTTGCACAACACTCGCAAGCAGAAATCATTGGCTGTGCGTTCCTGATTGAACTCTCATTCCTGAAAGCACGCAAGAAAATGAATGGCTGCGATGTCTTTTCTCTGATCCATTACGATGCGGAATAAAAAACAAGTCTCAAGGAACCCAGATCGCTGCAGAGTTTTCGTCGTTCGCATGTGTCTCCACACGGCGTGCTTTGATCCGAACGTAAGGCGCAACATATCGTCCTCGATGTCGAAAATGACCTACAGGCGCGTTGGGGTCTGCCCGACACGGTTCACGTAAATCCTCAATCACAAACCCCGCTCTACACAAACCGCCGATTAGTTGATCCCAGCGATGCAGATATTCGGTCGCGCCTTCCTCCCGGTAGGAAAGGTCATCCCCCTTAGGTAATGAGCCCTGTTGATAGTATTCCAAACCAACCACATACGTATTATGCTGATCCCGTCCGGTTATTTGCAAACTCGTAGGAGTTTTATGCTGACTGATATAAAGCCCACCCGGTCGCAAGACCCGCCCTACTTCGCGGTAAACCGCTTCTACATCCGGAACATAACAGGTACTCACTGGTTGATGCACAATATCAAACTGTTCATCGTGCAGTTCAGACAAATCATCCATTGATGTTTCCAACAGATGCACTTGAAGTCCACGCCGGCGCGCTTCCTGTTCATCCAGTTGTAACATCTGATTACTCAGGTCGACCACTGTCACATGCGCCCCGGCTGAGGCATAGAGCACCGACTGCCAACCACCTCCCGACGCCAGACAGAGCACCTGTTTGCCTTCCACCGAAGCAGGCAGCCAGCCGCGGGAATCTAATGTCTTTAACGGAGCGCGACACTCTTCATCGGTCGCAACCTTGGTAAACTGGCTGCGAATCTCTGCCAACCGATTCCAGGCAGCGCGGTTGATAGGCAGGTGGGACATGCGCGTCTCTCAATTACTGGCAGTTACCTTAGGATTCCTGAGTTTGCGTTTGAAGTTGTGCATCCAGCAGGGCACCTGCAAATGTTACCAGATCCCCTTTGCCGCGGGCGACGTTTTGCAGAACTTCCAGGTGGTTGGTTTTCTGACAGAGATCGGTAAAGGAAAACGTATTCGGATCCTCGAACTGACTCAGATACTTTTCCGCCAGTTCGATCGCTCTGTCATTTTGATCGACACGTGTTAACAGATCGATCAAAACATAGGCAATCAACTGCTTATCTTCATCCTCAGGTTCCTGTTCCAGCTTCTTTTCGAAATAGGCAATTCCAAGCTTGCGATCACTCTCATCTCCCACCAACGCCTTGAAAAAATTCTGATGCGCTGGATAAAAATCTTCAAACGGGCTCTCTCCGGGATATTGAAACTGTTCATCCAGGCGTGTGCCGTATTCGCAGAGTTCGATAACTTTTGAGATACACGGATCATCACCTGATAAAAGTCTGGCGAACCGAACTACCGAATTCAAATGCGATACGTCAATATGATAACTACCCGCTTCGAACATCCAGTCTCTTCCCGCCATCAACTCCCGTAGATTGTCGGTCGGTGGTGCCATGGGAACTTTTTGCTGGACCTGATACTGCAGTGACTGGACAAGATCTCCGTAGAGTTGATCGACCAGTAATCGCACAACCTTCTGCCGACTTTCAGGGTTGAGTTGTGCATTCATCTGATCAAACACGGTAATGGTGTTACAGATGCCATTCACGGCCAACATGATCTCAAACCCTTTTTCCGGATTGGCACCTTCATACACACTCACCTGAATCAACTCTTCCACTTTATCTTCAGGCACGGTCCGAGGGTTGATCTTGTTCAACGCCTCTGCAACCAGTTCCGGCTCTTGAATGGTCTGGAAATATAACCAGGCATCGGGGTAGAGATTTTCAGCAAGAAACAAACGACCCACTTCCCGGGCCGCGTCAACATAGGCCAGCTCGAATTCTTTTTTCTGATCTTCTCCCACATTCTCAAACGAAGTCGGCTGAAGCAACTCAACGCCCATCGACTGTTTCTCTTTCATCAGCAATGCATCAAACAGTCGATGATAATTTTTCTGGACCCTTAACGTTTCAATCAAACGCTCAAGAACAGCTTCCGGAGATTGCTGCTGTAATGCTTCCAGTTCTGCAAATGCATCTTCAGACATAATTTTTCTCTTCAATTTGATCGCTAAAGATTTACTGATCTCTGGCTCGACTGGCCTAACTCAAGTTCCACTAACTCAGTCTACATTGTAAGAATTCTCAGCAGTCCTGAGTACCCTGCCAATCGAGAAAGGGAAGATTCACGTTATTTCAGGCAAACTACTCGACAAACAGCAGCGGCGATAAATCACCATTCGTATCAAAACGCCCGATCACGGATTCATAATTAGTGTTTTGCCCTAAAACCGCTCGTGAAGTTTCGCCTTTTTTCAAACTGCGATATACCAGTAATTGATGTGCGCCAATTCGCAAACGATGACCGGAAGCCTCATCGCGACCTGAAATTTTACCCGCTTCACTGACAGTCAAAGATGCCCAGTCTGCTGCTTTTCGCTTCAGTTCCGGTTCCCAATCGATAATCAACGGAGCATAAAGCCCGTTGGCTTCAGTGGCTTGCTGATGCAGTACGAGCTGACTTTGATCGTTCAACGTCAGACTGCCCGGTTGAAAGAAATCCCGCTCCTGAGGCAGTCCAATCGGAAAGACCCGGGCAGACAATCCTTTGGTTTTGAGCATGAGTTCATGAGTTTCACCATTCAGAGAACCTGTGATTCCAGGTACAACAGGGACGAAAGAACGGTATTCCAGGTTCGCTGGTTCCGATCCCGTAACGATATCAGAGAACAAGGCAAAATGCTGATTGCGCGCCAGTAAGATCTGGCGTTCCAGTTTGTGTCCTGATTCCAGCTCCATATGTAATTCTAAATAGTCTGCATCCTCATCGGAATTCCAGCAGAGGATACTCCAATCACCATCACCCGAAACCGCTTTCCCGTCAACAGTCAAAGAAAAATCCCAGCAGCCTTCAAACAATAATTTACCCATCGCTGACAGACTCAGAACTGGCAGGTCACCATTCCAGGTCACGACGAGCAGGTTTGAGGCGTCTGACCAGTAATTCCTGAGCACGGCCCATTCAGACCAGTCAGACTGATTCGAAGGTTGTTCATCCGATTGAATGAAGAACCTGGATCTCTTTTTCCCTGAATCCAATGACTTTAAATAAAGCCGTTCCGCACTCCTGCCCGCAAGATCAGCAAAATAAGCGGCTAAAGTCAGCAGATCATGATGCTCTACAGTATGGTTGGAACAAAGTGCTATTTTTCCAGAACAAGCATAGGCAGAAACAAGAGTCTCAACCAGCCACTGAAATCGATCTTGCGCCTCTTGATCCCAGACAGACTTTCCCCAGACGCGGCCAATAAATAATGATCGCGTCAATGCAGCTAACCAGAAATCCAGGCGGGGAAGAATATCCGCATGCGGGGTTCCATCGGTATCGGTTCGATCAAAAAAGCAATCGCGTAAATTTTGTTGACCCAGTTGTCGAAAGTTTTTTGCGCCTGAAATTTCCGAAAACAAAAAACCTGATCGCCAGGGTAACTCCGCTGAAACCAGAATGACTTGATCTTCTGAAATTTCTGAAAAATCTGTCTCTTCCAAATTAAAGCAAAGTGAAGCAGCCGCGAATAAACTGTGCCGCCATACACGCACAAGAGTGGAAGGCGCCAAACGAAAACCAACATTTTCTAACAATTCCGTTAACAGCAATAACTCGTAAGGACGCAGAGGCTCCGAAATCGTCACCTGATCCAGCCAGCCCACAAGCAAGCGACTGACCTCATCCCAACTCAGTTCAGGTGACTTTTTTCGCTTTCCATTTTTGGAAGACTTACAGCTCTTATTCGACAATTCGATGCCCGACTTGACCAGACTGATTAAATCAGAAGACCGGCAGGTTCCTTCCTCAGCCTCCTCCGACCAGAGTGAAGCCCACAACATTTCAGCAGCATGCTTGCCTTGCTTCTTCTGCTTCGTGACTTCTTTTAAGTGTATACACAATGCCCTGCTGAATCGATTGACATCGCCCGCCTGGGCAGCCTTGCATAATTCTCCAGCTCGTTTTGACTTCCATTGAATCGTCTGTAAAAATTCTTCATCCGACAAAGAAAATAACTGTTGGGGTACGGACTGACCAAATTCGATTGACACGTTTTCTTCCATTTCATCTTCCCTCAACAACGCTCGAGATGCTTGCTCAAAGTACTTTGAAGACAATTCAAATCAGATAGATCTACTCTTGTTTCATTGAAACACCAGCACACAAAATGCGGCGATAAGAGACTATAGGGTAACCGGATTTTCTGTGAAATCAATTGACCCAGCACCCATTCAGCATCACACGCGAAACAAAGGACCGGGAATTTAACAAAAGATCACTGCCAGAGAGCGAGCCTGAACGGTCAGCTAATTGAATCAGAGCCATATCGGCTCGTTTTCCCACTACCAAAGAACCGATTTCCTGAGAGAACCCCAATGCTCGCGCTCCCGATAACGTCCCGCATTCCAAAATCAAACCTGTGGAGACATCCGGAAATTGCACGCGTAAAAACAGAAGTTCATTCCAGAGACTCAAATCCGGGTTCGAAGCCCGGCTGTCAGTGCCAAGCGCCACATTCACTCCTTGGCCAATCATCTTGAGCCAGGGATGAAGAGTATGCCCAAAAAAATGGTGCGTCCGAGGACAATAAACAACGGAAATTTGCGGCGACTTCTTTAAAAATTCGATTTCTGCTTCACCAAAATAATTACCATGAATGGCCAAAGCAGAACTTAGTTCCGCAAGTGGCGCAAGATAATCATACATCCGCAGACCATCACTTAAAATTTGCGAATCCCAGAGCCCCAGTTCGGACAACAATTCGACAAACGGCCCCTGTTTTCGTTCCAGAAATCCCAGCTCATCCCGAGTCTCTGCCAGATGAACGGCGACAGGCGCACCCTGGTCGCGGGCAAGCTGAACCAGCCTCAAATACAAATCCGGATGCACACTGTAAGGGGCATGCGGACTTAGCCCCCTGACGATGGGCATTTCATGACCTTGCCCCGTCCGCTCCTCAAAAAAATCAGCGGCGATTTGTTCCTGCTCAGAAATCCGATCAGCCGAAAAACCAAGACACTCACGAAATACTACTGAATGTGGCACAGGTTCACTCTGCTCTAAAAGCTGTAAACTTTCGGATCTGGTGGCTATTTCACCCAGACAAGTTGTGCCCGCTCCTAAACTTTCTTTGATACCCTGCTGAATTTTTGACTCTGCAGAACCAGAACTGTCAAAACGAGATTTCATCACCGATCGAATCCATTCGGTGAAGGGCGCCACAGGACCGAGTGGTTTTTCGAGATCGCTGAACTCTAAATGAGTATGCGCATTCACCAGACCCGGAATCAAAGCAGTATTTCCGAGATCATAGGCTTGGGGATGATCGCCAGCATAAACGGCAGCAATCCGGGAACCCTCAACCTCCACAATAGCGCCCTCAAGCGGTGGCCCTTCAACGGGAAATACCCAGCGTGCTTTGAAGATCTGGCGTTCCAAAATTCTGCTTTTTCAAAAAGGATGCTGTATACAAGAAGAGAAAATACAGCGGCATTATAACAGACGGACCATTATTTGGAATCAGTCAGGCGACGGCCGAAGGAATCCGAGTTTGAACTCCCTGCTGCATCGAGAGCGTTCTTTGATTGAGACTGACTTTGAACCCAAAGTAACAAGACAATGGTGATCGCGCCACAAATCAGTAATAAAGGCCAGGAATACCGCAAGCCCTCCGGTTGCATGCTGACAAAATGCTCTAATCCATTTTCGGGCAACCATGTTTTGGGAATACGCCCGTGCAGAATGGCGAGTGAGTTATAGATAAAGTGGAACACAACACACGGCAACAGACTGCGGCTGTGAACGGCAATCAATCCAATTACCAATCCGAGTAATGTCGCGTTAAACACCTGCTGAGGTATCATATGCATCGCACCAAACGTGATACTGGAGAGAATAATCGCCAGCCACGCTCGTCCACGACGACCAAATCCACTGAGGATAAACCCGCGAAACGCCAACTCTTCACAAACGGCCGGCGCCAAAGCAAACGCCGTTAATATGAGCCAGATCGGTTGTGTCGGATCGGACATACTTTGCATAACCGCCGCAGTCCCTTCAGGCAGTTTCGGGAAAAACCAGCTCAAGCTCTGAGCTAGCTCAATAGACAAAGGATGCAACAAAAACGGCAACACAATCCCAACTATCAGGAATCCGATACTGGGTAAATAAAGTCGGAACGTTTTTCTGACACTGGTCGTCAGCATAATTCCCATTATTAAAGCGGGCGTCGCAATAATCGCCAGCTGTTGAATCATCAATAGCTGCATCATCCGCGTGGGACGTTCCGCATCGGTCGCTGCTTGAATCGCAGCACTCATGCTGTTCATGACAGCAAACTGCAATAACATGATGATCACAAAACAAAAACCGGCTTCCGCAAAAGTGGGCAGCGAGTCTTTAGTACGAATCATATGCCGTAACCACAGCCCGACTTCAAACCGTTCGGCTTCACGGAACAAGACATCTTCTCGCTGAAACTGCTCAATGGCCCACCAGAGTGCCAGCAGACTATAACCAATGCTCGTCACCAGAACGGGTATCGCATAGACATACAGGATACCCGCATTGACCGAGGAAAGCAGCATACCTTTCAACAGCAGCGCCACTCCCACAATCGGCATTAAACTGTAAAAGGGATTAATCTCAACAGCCGGCGATAAGCAGAAGACGGTCAGACCCAAAGTGACCATCAATAACGGGGTCAGATAGTACTGACCCTCTTTACTGCTGCGGGCAAATGTGGCAAACGCAAGGCAGAGTGCGCTAAATAAAGCAGAGAGTGGAATCAATAAAACCACAATCCAGAACAACGCAGTAAAAGAAGGGAAAGACATATCGCCAAATCGGGAAAGTGCTCCCGATCCAGCCAGGTTAACCATATGTCGCCCGGTAAAACCCATACTGGCCAGGTTTAATAACGCCGTCGAAACGCTGAAAACCATCACTGTCAAAAACTTACCCAGTACGATCTCGGTGCGCTTGGCAGGAGAAATCAACAGGGTCTCCATCGTGCCCCGTTCTTTTTCGCCGGCACCCAGGTCAATTGCCGGGTAAAAGGCACCGGTAGCAGCCATGATGATTAATAATGCAGGGAACAGTTTACTCCAAAGGTTGGCAGCATGCTGCTCGTCTTGTGCCAAATCGATGACAATCGGATTGATGGGGTTCGGCAATGATTCTGGCAAATTGGCCCGGTTCAAGCGATCCCGCAAAATATCTTTATTATAAGCCCCCAGCACTTCTTGAACCTGACTGAAGGCGATTCTCGTTTTTTCGTCAGCCGAATTTCTCAAATAGATTGGCCGTAAAGACTCTGCTCGATCAATGGTGATGGGTTCATGCTGCGCCAGTTTTTCGCTGACTCGTGCAATTTCCTTGGAAAGTCCTTTGGGAACCAAAATCAAAACCTGAATCTGACTTTCCGCAAACAATCCACTAAATTCTGAGTTGGCTTCTTTTAACTCCTGTTTCAATCTCTGCCGGGCTGCTTGCTCTTTTTTACTTTCACCCTTAATTTGTCGTAATTGGTTGAGCAATTCTTTTTGCTTCCCAAAAACAGTTTCTAACTCACGGGCCTGTTCCAGTAATTCCTGGCGTTTTTTATTCTCAACGACGTCTGCCTGATCATCATCTACCGGTTCATCAGACTTTTTATCAGTTGTTTTATCTGTAATGACTCGCAGCTTGTTTGCGTCTGAGGGAATCAGAAACCAGCTGGACACAAAGCGGTCGCCGTCCAATAACTGCGGATAATCTGGCAGGTCGTTGGCTCCCAGAATGACAACATCTCGCGGTTGTTCTGAGAATAGCACGGTCATCTGCACCATGCCAATACCCATGGCGGGGTAGAGCAACAGCGGTAGAATTGCCACCATGAAAAGAGTACGCCGATCGCGCATCTGATCCCGCAATTCACGCATCAAAATAAGTTTGATATTTTTCCACTGTATCATCTGAATTATTGAGCTTTCATCGCCAACTGGTCTTCGTGCTCCTGGATTAATTTGAAGAACAATTCTTCCATATCCGACTCATGGTATTCTTCTTCCAGTTCTGGAATACTACCCATCGCCAGAATTTTTCCTTTATAGATCACAGCCACACGGTCGCATAACTTTTCGACTTCCCGCATGATGTGTGTGGAAAAGATGATACATTTGCCTTCCTCGCGCAGCGCTTCAATCGTTTTCAAAACCGCGCGAGCCACCAATACATCCAGGCCGGTTGTTGGCTCATCAAAAATGAGAACGGGGGGGTCATGTACGATCGTCCGGGCGATCGAAACTTTCTGTTTCATCCCGGTCGACATTTTCGAGCCTAAGAGATCCTTGATATCCTGCATCTGCAACGTCGTAAAGATCCGGTCCAGCCTCTCCTGTAATTCATGCTCTTCAATGTCATACAGTCGACCAAAATACTCCACCATCTCCCAGGCGGTCATTCGATCATAGATGCCGGTATTGCAGGACATAAATCCAATATGAGTCCGCACGTCCTGAGGCTGTTTGATTACGTCAAAGCCGGCAACAGTCGCCGTCCCTCCCGTCGGTTGCAAAACCGTGCTTAACATGCGGAGACACGTCGTTTTGCCAGCACCATTCGGACCCAGTAACCCAAAGATTTCACCCGCTTTGACATCAAAACTCACAGAATCAAGCGCAACAATACTACCACGACGCAAATCATCGAAACTTTTGCTTAGTTGCTCGACATGAATCATAGCCGTCCATAATCCCTAATGCCTACGGTGCCAGACCATCAACTGCGCGCTGACAAACTGAATGATGAGGCTGACTTATACGTTATTTATATCTGTAAACATAGCCTATGGCAGCGAATTGGCTTTTTTGAGTCGTGTCTCGAATGGATTTTCTTTCAGTTGAGTACCGGCAGAGGAGCATGGCCTGCGCCTTTGGCAGGACCATTTGAATCAGGATCATCCACATATTCGTAAAAGACATTGCGTTGCCGGGGAATGTATCCCGATTCTGAAATACAATGACGAATTGTCTCAACCGTCAGATGATGTGTGGTTCCCGCCTGTGAAACAACGTTTTCTTCGATCATCAGGCTGCCCATATCATTCGCACCAAAAAACAGAGCCATCTGACCAGTCTTTTCTCCCTGCGTGACCCAGGAAGACTGAATGTTCTTGAAATTATCCAGATACAATCTGCTGACCGCCTGCGTTTTCAAATATTCAAAGGCACCTGCAGGCGGTACATATTCCATATCGGTATGCTCTGGCTGCAGTGTCCAGCAGATAAAGGCAGAGAATCCACCAGTCTCATCTTGTAACGAGCGCAGACGATCCAGATGCTCAATACGTTCGGCCAGTGTTTCGACATGACCAAACATCATCGTGGCGCTCGAGATCCCTCCCAGTTCGTGCCAGACTCGATTGACTTCCAGCCAGCCATCGGTCAACACTTTTCCACGCGTGATTTTTTTCCGCACACGGTCTACCAGAATTTCTCCTCCTCCACCGGGAAGACTTCCCAGACCGGCAATCTGTAGACGTTCCAGCACTTCACGCAACGATAAATTATTGAGCTTTGTAAAGTGATAAATTTCAGGGGGGCTGAAGCCGTGAATATTCACCGTTGGATATCTTTTACGCAGATCACGCAACAGGTCTTCGTACCATTCCAGTTTTAAAGTCGGATGCAGGCCGCCCTGCAATAGAATCTGATCGCCTCCCAATGCGATGGTTTCCTCAATTTTCTCGTAAAGCTGCTCAGGCTTGAGGACGTAAACTTCCGGGTCTTTGGGAGTACGATAAAAAGCGCAAAAATCACAGACCGCCGTACAGGAATTCGAATAGTTGATATTGCGATCGATGTTATAGGTGCGGTAAGGCTCTGGATGCAGACGTTTGGTAACTTCATTGGCAGCGCGGCCTAACGCTACCAGATCATGAGACTCCATTAACTGAAGTCCCTCTTCACGATTCAGACGCTCTCCAGCGACTGCTTTATCCAGCAGAGATGCAATTCCGGAAGACAAGAGGAACTCCCTCGGGAGCCAGTCCCGTTTTAATGGCTAATTCTTGAAACAATTGTAACCCGCAACATTCTGCAGGTCCCAGGTGAAAACTCAAATTATTCTTCAGATAACTTTGTGCGACAGAAACTTCAATACCCAATTGGGGCGCTTCCCGGCGGGCGATTTCATCTAACAGTGTCACCCCGCGATCACGCGCCTGACACAAAGCGGACGCTAATGAACCGGTCTCCTGATTTTTGCGAACAGCCCACATCGCAAAGACAAATGGAAGACCCGTCCAGCGTAACCATTCCTCTCCCAGATCCCAGGTCGCTGCGAATTTGGTATCAGGCGTATGAATGGCACGATCACCAATCAATAAAATCGCATCCGCGGTTGTCGCTTCAATTGACTGATCCATCGGCAACGGTTCGACCTCCGGAAACACGCCATATTGTTCTGCCAGCATAATTTGCACCAGTGTCGCACTCGTGCGCGACCCCATATCTAATGCGAGCCGCTTAATCTTTCCCAAAGGAACGCGACTATACATTTTCACACTCAATACCGGCCCCTGTGTCGCCACACAGGCATTCGAAATGATTTCGTAGTCCGAATTCCGAATCACCTCAATTGAGGGAATCAATCCGACATCAATTCGACCCTCTGCCAGATCATCAGCCAACAGGCTGGGATAATCTAGCATTAGTTCAGCATTTTCAGCGAGATCTTCCAGATCTTCAATCAAAGGCTTCGAATTGAGATAGGAGACCGCCCCCACACGAATGGGAGGTGGAATCAAGTCAGACATTATCGTTTGGCTTTCATTTCCAGTTGCATTGTCTAACTTATTATAGTCAGCAATCTTCATCTAGCAATCAGCTCATACTACTATAGTTAACTGGCGTAAAAACGTACTCTGATGCACGTCCTGTCCATTGGTGTTACAATTCATAAATTAACTCGGTCCAGATCGGGACATCTTAGCAGTTTAAGTCCTCTTAATCAGTGACTATCCAGCCGAAAATTACAGGTCAGTCCAAATTTGGCGGTAGAATCAGACGAAAATCTCTTTTTACAGGTACGAGAAAGCATCAGCAGCATGTCAGAAAACAAAGACGTAAAAGTCGGCTTCATTGGAGCTGGTCGTATGGCAACTGCCTTGGCCGGCGGATTAATCGCTTCTGGCTTCACAACGGCAAAGAACGTCTGGGCCAGCGATACATTCGACTCTGCCCGCGAACGGTTTGCACGGGAGACCGGTGCTCAGGCCGTCGAATCGAACCTGACAGTCATGGAACACGCTGAAGTCATCATTCTGTCAGTGAAACCGCAGCATGTGACGGATGTTCTTGAGGAAATTAAGGGACACACACCAATCAGCATCTGATAGTCTCCATCGCAGCCGGTTGTCCCTTATCCCTCTTTGTTGAGAAACTGGGTTTAGACGCGCGACTGATTCGCGTCATGCCCAATACCCCCTGTCTGGTGAAACAGGGAGCTTCCGCCTTCGCGCGCGGCGGACAGGCAACCGAAGCAGACGCCAGTCTGGTAGAATCACTACTCTCAACAGTAGGCATTGCCGTTGAAGTTCCCGAGACACAACTCGACGCCGTAACCGGCTTATCAGGGAGCGGACCTGCTTATATCTATCAGGTGATTGAAGCGCTCAGCGATGGAGGCGTCCGCATGGGACTGCCCCGACACATCGCCCTCCAACTGGCAGCCCAAACGGTCAAAGGAGCGGCAGAAATGGTACTCGAAACAGGCGAACATCCGGGCACACTGAAAGACGCCGTCACCAGCCCCGGAGGCACAACGATTGCCGGCATTCATGCATTGGAAGCGGGGGGATTAAGACACAGCCTGATGAATGCCGTCAGCGCCGCCACAAACCGATCGATCGAACTTGGTCAAAACTCTTGACCTTGAGCGGCTTACGCAAGTCTGTTCTTAAATGATGAAATCGGCTTCCCCTGAGGAATCTTTTATCCTGCGCATTTCTTTAATTTTATTAACGAACTTGTGTTCCCCGTTGGATTTTCTCAGAATGGAATGAAACCTCCATTCCTGATCCTACCGAATGACATCCGGGAGACACCGAAATGCTCAACCACTGCCCTCGCCGTTTCTTTGTAATCTGCTGTCTGATTAGTCTAAGCATCCAGCAGGTGTCTGCCGCAGAGCAAGATTTAAAAACCTGGCTGTCACAACCGATTATCGAAAAAGATCTTCCCTGGAAGGAAGTGCAGAAATATATCGCACCCCGTGTCCTGGGTATGCCTGAAATAGACAACGTCACAGACTGGGAAAAATATATTTCCAAAGTACGCAGCGATGTTTTAAACAAAGTCGTTTACCGCGGCGAAGCGGCCAAATGGCGTGATTCCAAAATGAACGTTGTCTGGCTTGAAACCATTGAAGGCGGCCCCGAATACAAAATCCAGAAGCTGCGGTTCGAAGCACTGCCCGGACTCTGGATACCAGCGCTGCTCTATGTACCCAATCAGCTTTCCGGAAAAGTGCCCGTCGTGTTGAATGTGAATGGTCACGACGGAAAAAACGGAAAAGCCGCCGACTATAAACAGGTTCGCTGTATCAATCAGGCCAAGCGAGGCATGATCGCACTCAACATCGAATGGGTGGGCATGGGTCAGCTGAATGTGCCTGGCTTAATGCATTATCGCATGAATCAACTGGACCTGTGTGGTACAAGCGGGTTAGCGCCCCACTATCTTTCCATGAAACGCGGGCTCGACGTCCTGCTAGCGCATCCCAATGCAGACCCGAATCGTGTTGCCGTCGCCGGACTTTCGGGGGGTGGCTGGCAGACCATCTTTATCAGTTCACTCGATGAACGTGTCACCCTCTCAAACCCCGTCGCCGGTTACTCCAGTTTCCTGACCCGTGTTTTTCACACAAAAGACCTAGGCGATTCCGAACAGACTCCCAACGATCTAGGCGTCTATGCAGACTACACACACCTCACAGCCATGCGCGCCCCACGCCCCACTCTGCTGACCAATAATGCAAAAGACAACTGCTGCTTTGAATCAGGTTATGCTCAGCCACCACTTTTGAAAGCAGCATTCCCCGTTTACAAACTATACGACAAAGAAAACTTTTTGCAGAAACATGTGAATCATGATCCCGGCGATCATAATTTTCTGAAAGACAATCGGGAAGCGCTCTACCGCATGCTGTCAGTCCACTTTTCCGAAACGGGAAAACCACTACCTGTAAAAGAAATTGAGTGCAGCGCGGAAATCAAATCGTTCGACGAACTCAAAGTCGAACTGCCATCCAACAACGAAACCTTTCATAGCCTGGCACTCAAGCTGAGTCAGAACTTACCCCAACCAGCAACGAAATCATCTGAAAACAGTCCGTTAAAAACACTCAAAAGAATTGTGCATTACAAAAAATCCCAGGTACAGGGAACGGAAACTGACCAGACAAAGAAAGAGAACATGACAGTGAAATTCTGGAAACTGAACGTGGACAAAGACTGGACGGTTCCCGCTGTCGAGTTTTCGAGAGGCCTTTCCAAATTAACAACCATCGTTGTCTCTGATGCTGGTCGAAAAAGTCTGGCTCCAACCGTAGAAAAACTACTCGCAAAAGGCGAAAACGTTTTGGCCATCGATCCGTTTTATTTCGGCGAATCGAAAATCAGCCAGCGCGATTTTCTCTACGGACTTCTAGTGGCTGCCGTCGGAGAACGACCGCTCGGTATTCAAACAGGTCAATTAACGGCAATTGCCCGCTGGTTACGTGACAAACGTAAGCAGACTTCCGTAAAAATACAATCAACGGGTCCGCGCAGTAGTCTTTTTACTCTGCTGGCTGCTACAATCGAACCCGAAGCCATCTCAAGCGTCAGCTTGATTGGTTCCATGGGTTCGCTGAAACAAGTGATTGAAGACAATCAATCGGTCAATCAGGCACCTGAATTATTTTGCTTTGGTTTACTGAAAGAGTTTGACATCAGACAGATTGTCGATTTAGCAGGGAAAGAAAGAGTTGAGTTCATCGAACCCAGTAGCCGCGTCAAACAGGAGCTTTCTCAAATACGTGTCAAGCAAGACATCAGCTATCTGGGTCAGAAGCGCACAGAGAAACTCGACCTGTATTTGCCCGACTCCACATTTCAAAAAGGGCCTTACCCAGCAGTCATCATCATTCACGGCGGTGGTTGGCATGGCGGAGATAAAGCAGCCAGAAGAGAAATCAATATCGGGAACAATCTGGCAAAAGCGGGATATGTATGTGCCAGCATTAACTATCAATTAGCAAATAAGCGAACTAAGTTTACAGACAATTTGAAACAAGTCTGGCCAGGCAATCTGCAAGACTGTAAAACCGCGGTCCGCTTTCTGAGAAAGCACGCAGACAAATATCAAATTGATGCCGATCATATTGGAGCCATCGGCGGCTCTGCAGGAGGCCATCTGGTCTCAATACTGGCAATGACCGGCGATGATACAAAACCAGGCCCACAAGAAAAATACGCCGGTTTTTCTTCAAGCATTCAGGCAGTCGTTCCCATGTATGGTGTGCATGATATGACCGCATTGGCTAAATCTCGCGACATGCTGTCCGCGTTTACGGATGCAGAAAAAGAACTCTGTCAACAGGCTTCGCCTGTGAATCATATCTCAAAGAATGATCCCCCTTTCCTCATTCTGCATGGCACCAAAGATCGATTGGTTCCCGTAAATCAATCTGAACTTTTGTCGAAAGCACTTAAAAAAGGGAACATCCCCGCCGAGTTGATCATTATCGAGGGCGCACCACACAGCTTCCACCTGCAACCTAAACAGCAGGACCTAAGACCAAAAGTCATCGGTTTTTTTGACAGGCACTTGAAGCCCTGATCTCTCGATTGCAACCAGGAGTTGACAGCAACCCCACCTCTGGTAGAATAGTACAAAATGTAGCCGTGGCTACATTTTGTACTTTAATCTGCCTCTACGTCCTGACGGGAGCTTGTAAATGAGAAGGCTTTTCGCTTTCACCCTGTTCTTGAGTTTTTTAGTCGGTTGCCAACCCAAAGAGACTTCTTCAACTGGCAATGCGTCAAATCAACAATCAGCGAAAAAACAGCTCAACTACCCCATTCCGGTGGCTGCCACGGTCGGCATGGTGGCAGATCTCGTTACGAACGTAGGTGGTGAGAATGTTGCCGTAACGCAAATCATGGGTTCGGGCGTCGACCCGCACATGCACAAAGCCAGCCGCGACGATGTGCAGATGATTATGAATGCCGACATTGTCTTTTACTCCGGACTGATGCTCGAAGGAAAAATGGCAGATACTTTGATCAAAGTTTCGCGGAACAAACCGGTTTTTGCCGTGACTGAATTAATTGATCAAAAATCACTACTCGAACCGGAAGATTTCAACGGACACTATGACCCCCATCTCTGGATGGATGTCGCTGCCTGGTCCCTCTGCGTCGATGCAGTCAAAGACGCTCTGGCTGAACTCGACCCCAAACATGCTGACATCTATCAGAACAATGCCACAGTGTATAAAAAGCAGTTGGAAAAACTACATGAGTATGGCTTAAAAACGACGAAATCCATTCCTGAGGATTCTCGGATTTTGATTACGTCTCATGATGCCTTTAATTATTTTGGTCGAGCCTACGGCTTAAACGTCCAGGGCATTCAGGGAATCTCAACGGAATCGGAAGCCGGTCTGAAACGAATTAACGAACTCGTCGATATGCTGGTTAAGAAAAATATCAAAGCCGTTTTCGTGGAAAGTAGTGTTTCCAAAAAGAATATCACCGCACTCATCGATGGGGCCAAAGCACAAGGTCACAAAATTAAAATTGGTGGGGAATTATTTTCTGATGCGATGGGCGAAGCTGGCACTTATGAGGGCACGTATGTCGGCATGTTGGATCACAACTTCACAATCGTCACACGTGCCCTGGGAGGAAACGCTCCAGAAAAAGGTATGCAAGGCAAACTCTCCCACTGACCAATATCGGTCAGTACTCCGTTGAATGCTGCTTTTTGAATTACTTCCGTTGATACTGGAATCAATTTCTTTTTCACTCCGACCTTTGGCAAATTAAACATGGTCCTATGAATAACAAACAAAATCCCGCACACACACCACAGGTTGAATTGCCTCCTGAAGAAACACCAGTTTCCGTTTATGACTTAACCGTGGCCTACCATCGCAAACCTGTGATCTGGGATGTTAGTTTTGAAATTCCGCCGGGTAAACTAGTCGGCATTGTCGGCCCGAATGGAGCCGGTAAAAGCACTCTGATAAAAGCTATCATGGGACTCATTCCCAAGGCTTCCGGACGTGTCCAAATTTTTGGAAAGCCCTACCAGAAAAATCGACACCGTGTCGGCTATGTTCCTCAACGTGAAAGTGTCGACTGGGATTTTCCCGTAGATGCCCTGGATGTTGTGACAATGGGACTCTACAAAGAAATCGGCTGGTGTCTTCCCGTTCGCAAAAAACACCGTGCCCGGGCAATGGAAGCACTGGAGCGTGTGGGAATTGCCGACTATGCACACCGCCAGATCAGCCAACTTTCCGGCGGACAGCAACAACGCACCTTTTTAGCTCGCGCCCTGGTGCAGAACGCCGACCTGTATCTGATGGATGAACCTTTCGCCGCCGTCGATGCCGCCACCGAAAAAGCCATTGTGCAAATCCTGCAGGAAATGAAACAGGCAGGAAAAACCGCACTGGTCATACACCATGATCTGCAAACAGTACCCGAATATTTTGACTATGTCATACTTCTCAACATGCGCGTGATTGATCATGGCCTGACGGCAGAGGTCTTCACGCCCGAGAATCTTCAAAAAACCTATGGTGGTCGACTAACATTGCTAGAAGAAGCGACGGAAACCATGCGACGCCGGGAGCAGTCGTTATGAAACCCTTCGTGCTGGTGTTTCTCTTCGCAAGTTTCTGGCCGGAATGTCTCATTCTCGCGGCGACAGAAACCGGCACCATTCAAACTCAACAATCAATCACAGATCGCAGTATTGCCATCCCCGAATGGAATGACTGGAAACGTGTTTTCCTTTTAAAAGATTACAACACGCGAATCGTCGTTTTCGGCACCACTCTGCTGGGAATGGCAGCGGGTATGATTGGGAGTTTCGCGTTATTACGCAAACGCGCATTGATGGGAGACGCCTTAAGTCACGCCACGCTGCCCGGTATCGCAATTGCCTTTATTATCGCCACTGGTTTGGGACTCGATGGAAAAACACTGCCCGTCCTGCTAGCGGGAGCCGCAGTCAGCGGCTTGCTGGGTGTCGCCACGATTCTTCTCATCCGAAACATGACACGTTTGAAAGAAGATGCCGCCTTGGGAATTGTGCTCAGTGTGTTTTTTGGCGCAGGCATCGCTTTACTGGGTATCGTACAACAAATGAAAACAGGCCACGCGGCCGGCCTGGAATCGTTTATTTATGGAAAAACCGCATCAATGGTCGCCAGCGATGCCTGGCTCATCGGATGCGCGGGACTCTCCTGCATGTTGATCTCACTTCTGCTGTATAAAGAGTTAACACTGCTCTGCTTCGATGAAGGGTTTGCCGTTTCGCGAGGCTTTCCTGTCATTCTGCTGGACATGACATTGATGGGGCTAGTCGTCGTTGTCACCATTATCGGCTTACAGGCTGTCGGACTGATACTGATGATTTCCCTGTTGGTCATTCCACCGGCAGCAGCACGCTTCTGGACCGAAAAAATCGTCAACATGACGGTGGTCGCTATTATTTTGGGTGCCCTCAGTGGAATGATCGGCTCCGCCATGAGTGCCATTTTTCCCAATCTCCCCTCTGGCGCCATGATCGTTCTCGTAGCAACGGCGATGTTTCTGTTTAGCATGGTTTTCGGAATTCCGCGCGGTATTCTAATTCGCAAACTGCGTCGACATGAACTGAATAGAAAAGTAAATCGACAACACCTGCTGCGCGGTCTTTATGAATTCCTGGAAGCAAGGGGACGACTCAAAGAAAAACAATCTTCAGAATCCACGTTTGTCCCGTTGTCGAAACTACTTCAAATGCGGAGCTGGTCACTCGCGAAACTGAAAAAAATTGTGAAACGAGCACAGCAGGAACAACTAGTCGTAGCACTTCAGGAAGATCAATTACGACTGACCAAAGCAGGACTTTTGGAAGCGACACGCATCGTACACGAACATCGTTTGTGGGAATTATATTTGATCACGTATGCCGATGTTGCACCGAGTAAAGTCGATCAGGATGCAGACGCCATCGAACACGTTTTAGAACCAGAAGTGATCGCGGAACTCGAATCACTGCTCGTTCAACAATCGACTGAGGGTATTCTGCAGAGCCCGCATACCATTGAAATCCATCAGGAAGAAACCAAAGCACGCCACTCCTCTCGCAGGAGATCGACCTGATGAGTGGACTGGAACAGTGGAACTGGTATCTGGATGGCTGGATCATCGTCGCCGGTATTCTATGCGCGGTCTCCTCTGCTTTACTGGGAAATTTTCTGGTCCTGCGCAAAATGAGCATGCTCGGTGATGCGATCACGCATGCGATTCTTCCCGGTCTGGCGGCAGCCTTTATGATCAGCGACAGCCGCAGCAGTCTACCCATGTTCCTCGGTGCCGTGATCGCAGGAATTCTGACCGCATTATTTACGGAATGGATTCGTGGCTTCGGCAAAGTAGATGAAGGGGCCGCCATGGGAGTCGTCTTCACCTCTCTGTTTGCCTTGGGTCTGGTAATGATCGTACAGGCCGCGGATCACGTTGATCTGGATCCGGGCTGTGTGTTGTACGGCGCCATCGAACTCACTCCCCTCGACACCATCCTGATTGCAGGTTGGGAAATTCCGCGCGTAGTTGTAGTGCTTTCGATCGTTTTATTGATCAATTTGCTGTTTGTCATTTTCTTTCTGAAAGAATTAAAACTCAGTTCTTTTGATCCAGCGCTGGCCACCACCACCGGTTTTAATTCCACGATCATTCATTATGCCTTGATGACACTGGTCGCCATCACAGCAGTCGCCAGTTTTGAAACAGTGGGTAATATACTTGTCGTGGCCATGTTTATCGTGCCACCGGCTGCCGCGTATATGCTGACAGACCGCCTGGGAACAATGATTGTCATAAGTGCGATCCTGGCGACTCTTGCTGCTGCCACAGGACATATCAGTGCGATCACCGTTCCGCGTTGGTTTGGATATCAGAGCACCTCGACCGCGGGGATGATGGCCGTCGCCGCCGGTCTGTTGTTTGCTGTGGCGGCTCTCTTTGCGCCGCGACATGGAATCGTTGTCGTTTTGATTCGTCGACAAATTCTTGCCTGGAAGATCCTGGCGGAAGATATCATCGCTTTGATGTACCGTATTGAAGAACGTAACCCCCAGCTAAAACCAGACGCCACCTACCTGCGAGAGATCCTGTTTTCCCAATCTGTTCCGACTTCACTTACACTCCGGTATCTCACAAAACATGGTCAGCTCTCAGATTCAAATGGAAACTATGAGCTAACAGAAACAGGCCGCGACCATGCACGTCAACTGGTCCGTTCTCATCGCTTGTGGGAACATTACTTAGTGGAGCACGCTGGCATGTCGGCTGAAAATATTCACAAACAGGCTGAAAAACTGGAACATTTCACCGACCGACAGTTACGTGAAAAATTGAACGAAGACACCATCGCCACAGATCAGGACCCGCACGGCAGACCGATTCCACCCGAAGAGAAAACGAATTAAGAGTAATACTGCCAGAGATAAGGTGGCTCTCCCTTATTAGCACGATTCCTCTGGCATTTTGTGGCATGAACACATATAATCTAATATTGATATGACATGTAAACAAGCTTTAAAGCTTGCCCACCCCACGAATGCGGAATGAGTAAAACCGTATGTCAGGCAACGTTTGTAACGGGCCATTAAATCGGCGTGAGTTCATGCGAATCGGTTCTCTCAGTCTGGGAGGACTCACGCTTTCGCAAATGATGGCGTTGCGCAGTGAAGCAAGCCCACAAAAGCCAGACACCTCTGTGATCCTGCTCTATCTGCATGGCGGTGCTTCGCAACTGGAAACATACGACCTCAAGCCTGACGCACCCTCTGATTATCGTTCGGTGTTTCAACCCATTTCCACAAACGTTCCGGGAATGGATATCTGTGAATTGTTTCCGAAGCAGGCCAAAATCGCTGACAAATTCTCACTGGTTCGATCACTGCATCATGATGTAGGCATACACAGCGATGGAGGCATCATCGTTCTGACGGGCAAACGTCCTTCCAAACTGGACCCCACTTCTCAATCGAAAAGTGAACACCCCGATTTTGGTTCGATCACGAGTAAAGTCCGAGGTATGTCGGCTGCCGGAACGCCCCCCTATGTTTCGATTCCTTCAAAGTTTTATATGGTCAAACCTACCTACCTGGGCATGCATCATGGACCATTCGAATCAAGTGAACCATCGGCTAAAAATTATCGACCCCCTTCGCTAAAACTGAATGCAGGCATGGATGGCAAACATTTGCTGGAACGCCGCCATCTACTGAATCAATTTGATCGCTTGAGAAATGATCTCGATCTTTCGGGTGATCTGGAAGGCAGTGAAAAGTTCCGCAACCTTGCATTTCAGATGCTGACCAGCCCCGAGGCGGCGAAGTCGTTTGATATCGCCCTTGAGGATGACCAGCTTCGCGAGCGATATGGTCGCAACATGTGGGGACAAGGCTGCCTCCTGGCACGACGTCTGGCAGAAGCAGGTTGTGGTGTCGTTTCGCTCTACTTTAACACGCCAAAAACCGGTCAGGAATTTACAAACTGGGACGATCATATTATGAACGCCAGTCGTCCCGGGCACTTTGCGAAATATATGTCCATTCGCCTGCCTTACATGGATCAAGCGCTCTCGACCCTCATCGAAGACATTCATGAGCGAAATCTCGACAAGAAAATCATGGTGGTTGCCGTCGGAGAATTCGGCAGAACACCGCGTCTCTCCTCGAACAACTCGGGCACAGGCCGCAATCACTGGCCAGAGGCTTATACCGCGTTATTCTCAGGTGGAAACCTCAAAATGGGACAAGTCGTAGGGGCCACGAATTCGAAAGCAGAATTCCCGACGCAGAGCCCTTACACACCACAGGATATGCTGGCTACCATCTATCGGCATCTGGGCATTGATTACAACAAGTCCATTGTTGATCACCAGGGCCGTCCCATTCCGATCCTGCCGCATGGGAAACCCATTGCAGAACTGATTTGATGGGGATCAGAAAACACCCTTGCTGTTTTAGCAATGTTTTCACGCAAAGACACGAGGCGTTGATAGCTCAACTTAGAAACAAGTTCTGGATGCCCTTCATCAGTATACCATCGACCTGTGGTCCGCTGAACGCGACGTTGATTTCATATCCACCCTGAAAATAAGCTTCAGCCGTGGGAATGTACCACGGCCCCCCATCGCCGTAGCCGGCAGTCGCCACAAATCGATCGGATTGCAAGACCTGTGTGCGTAACTGATATTCGACAAACGGTTCGGCTGGCAAATGTAATAAAGAAATTTGATTCACGTGCAACGCGCTTAATATGATCGGCGTTTTTTGCGCGTGACGGCGCAACCATGCCAGCGTAAATGCAGGCCGATTTCGATGAACGACCTTTCGAGAATGATCATTTATCTGCTTTTCGATTTGAGCGGCAGAAAATGTTTTGTTGACCGGAGGCAGAAAATCAGCCGTTTTCCAGCTCAAAGTTTTAATCGGCTCCGGTCGTAATTTTTCGGACGCCTGTTCCATCGCCTGAAATATCTGTTGTGTCAATACCTGACGATTTTCCTTGTAGGAACTGTTATTGTATTTTCCGGTGTTGATGTTTCCTGCACAGCCGGTGAAATAAAGATGCGTGCAATCCGGGCTATCATGCTGCTCCTTTAATCGCCGTGCATGACCGACAAATTCACTGGTAACATGGCCTTCCTGACAACAATAGCTAATGGGATGGACGGCGTAGTAATAACAGGCGGCCACTTTCTCCCGACCATCATAGAAGGCAACAGTCTTCAACCAGGGATCAATCACTCCCGTCGGCAAGTCGCGCACATCATCACTGCTGGCGGCAACGCTACGGTTCTTTAAGATCTTGCCAGAATCATCCAGCAGCCTTCGATTCGATGCCACTTTTTCCACCTTTGATTCCGCAGCACCAATGTGTGTCAAACGCCGGGCTGTCTTCAAACTCTTTCGCACTGCAGAATCGGATCGTTTCAAACAGACTTTGAAAAATTCCGGATCCATATTAGGTGGCAAATCTCCCTGAGCGCGCACGATGCGATCTGTCTCCAAACAGGCAAACGGGGCGTCATGCTGATGCACACATTGCACGGCAACACGCTCTGCAGTGGTGCCCGCTGCTTTCGCTAATGCTTCTCTCAATTGGAAATGTGCGGAGTTACAGAGCCCGGTCCAGTCCACGGAGCAGATCACAATCGGACGCTGATCACTCAATAAAACAAAACCGATGGCTTCCAGTGAATCTTCTATTTGAGCAGCCGCGGGAATCCAACCACCACACAACGAATGGCCCAGGGGAGGCGTGACATCAAAACGAAAAGCAGCGATCTGTAGTTTCATTTTTGACTCCCCATTTTAATGCTCTGTGGAAACGGGGATCTCTGGTTCTTCTGCCTCAGGCTTTGTGACACTCATCGAATCAGGGTTCCAGTCCCGATCAACGATCAACCGCGCACCGCGCCTGAAACTGAGATAGGACCAGGCCCATTGCATCACAACCAGCATACGATTTTTGAACCCGGTCAAATAGAAAATGTGCACGACCAGCCACACAACCCACGCAATAAACCCGGCAATCTTGAATCGCCCGATTTCCACGATCGCCCGACTGCGACCAATGGTCGCCATCTGACCTTTGTCATGAAAACAATAATTGCTGCGCGGTTTTCCTTTCAGTTCCTGTCGAATCGTTTTTCCGATATATTTCCCCTGCTGTAACGCAACTGGCGCCGTTCCCGGCAAAGGTTCTCCCGTCTGATGCGTAAAACTGGCTTGGTCACCGGCGACAAACACATTCGGGTAACCTTCCAAACTTAAATCCGGTTCGACAATCACACGTCCCCGGTTGTCGACAGGCATGCCCCCCGATTTACCTAATTCAGAAGCTTCGACACCTGCTGCCCAAAGCACGGTGGCAGCGTTAATTCGTTCCTCACCAAGTTCCACTCCCTCTTCATTGATATTGGTCACGACAGAAGAAGTCCAGATTTGTACGCCAAGATTTTCCAGATCTCGGGCTGCCCGATCTGACTGCTGCTCGGAAAACATCGGCAAAATCCGGGGACCGGCTTCAACCAGAATCACACGAGTTTGACTGGGATTGATGTGCCGAAAATCTCTGGAAAGCGTAAAGCGACTCATCTCACCAATGGCGCCCGCCAGTTCCACGCCTGTAGGACCACCTCCCACAATGACGAACGTCATATATTTCTTTTGCTCATCAGAATCCGAAATCCTTTCTGCACTTTCAAATGCAGAAAGGACACGTTTACGTATTTCCGTTGCCTGAGAAATCGTCTTCAAACCCGGTGCATACTGTTCCCACTCGTTGTGACCAAAGTAGCTATGATTGGCACCGCAGGCCAACACGAGATAATCGTAGGACAATTCACCAAAATCGAACTTTACCTTTTGACCGGCAAGATCAATTTTCTGAGCCTCTCCCAACAACACGCTGGTATTTTGATAACGGGAAAGTCGGCTGCGAATCGGCATCGCTATGTCAGCGGGACTCAGACCGGCCATGGCCACCTGATATAAAAGTGGCTGAAACAAATGGTAATTGTGACGATCAACCAGGGTGACTTCCACTCCCTGAACGCCACCCAGTTCCAATGCCGCGTTCAAACCGGCAAAACCACCACCGAGAATCAGAACCTGTTTCGTTTCAGGCCCCTTTTTAGAACTCTGTAAATCTTTCATGAAACTTATTTAAGCCACGTCGTGAATGTGAATCAGACGAAAGAAAGCATGTCTGACGTTGCTAATCAATGAAACTTACTATAACCATTCTAGACAATTCGCCATCGCGCGGAAATTGGGTTCCTGGAAAATTCAGACCTTCTTTTGACAATATCAGAAGCAGGGACCGATTTCAGGCAAGCAGGTCATGAATGACTTCACCATGCACGTTGGTCAGGCGACGTTCAATCCCATTGTGATAATAAGTGAGCCGGGTATGGTCGATGCCCAGTAAATGCAAGACTGTTGCATGATAATCGTGCCAGGCGACCGGTTTTTCGACCGATTTCCAGCCGAATTCGTCGGTGGCTCCGTAACTCAAGCCATGCTTGAGCCCCCCACCGGCCATCCAGACGGAAAAGCCATTCATATTATGATCGCGGCCCGTTCCCACCGTATTCGAAGCAGACTGAGTAAAAGGTGTCCGTCCAAACTCGGTTGAAAACAAAACCAGAGTGTCGTCCAGCATACCGCGTTGTCTTAAATCCTTAAGCAATCCAGCCACGGGTTGATCAATGCGGGCCGCTTCGCGGAGATGATTACGTTTGACATCTTCGTGTCCATCCCAGTTGATCCGAGGTGAACCAAAGGGGCCTCCCGAAAATAGTTGCACAAAACGCACACCCTGTTCAAGCAGCCGTCTTGCCAACAGGCAGTTGCGACCAAAGGGCGCAGCCTCTTCACGCTCCATGCCATACAGGGCTTTCGTCGCAGCCGTCTCCCCGGATAAATCGGTCACCTTGGGAACCGCCAACTGCATTTTTGCTGCCAGTTCATGACTGCGAATCCGCGCTACCAGATCACCGTTGGCTCCCGAACGTTCCAGATGAGCCTGGTTAAACTGGTTCAATAACTGCCGACTGGCGACTTCAGTGGATTTGGAAATTTCACGCCCGGGGAATAAATCTCGAATCGCTGGTCCCTGACTCTGAAAAGGCACACCCTGATGCAAAGCCGGCAGAAAGCCGTTCGACCAGTTGATTGTTCCCGCAGCGGGATATCCACGGACATCGGGCATGACAACAAATGATGGCAACTCGTCTGTTTCACATCCAAGTCCATAAGAGAGCCAGGCCCCCAATACCGGAAACCCATTCAGACGGAACCCGGTATTCTCCTGAAATGTCGCCGGTGTATGATTTGCAGAATCCGCCTTCATGGACCGAATCAACGTCAATTCATCTGCCTGATTCGCAATGTGCGGAAACAATTCCGACATCCAAAGCCCGCTTTGTCCCCGTTGCTGGAACTCGAAATCGTTCTTGCGCAGTAACCCGATCTTGCCGAAAAATGTTTCC
>NZ_CALEMX010000547.1 GCF_937910335.1 uncultured Gimesia sp.
GATTCGAGCCTGGATCGATTCCTGGCTCAACCCAAATGGGAAATATCGGTTTATACTCTTATTAAACTCCGAACGATCTAAATTCAGAAAGGCTTCGGCACCTTTCAATTCCCTTCTGTCAAAATGAACACAATTCATATTCTCTATCGTCCGTATCCTATAATTCATCTCAACCGGCATCAGCTTTTTGAGATTCGCACGATACCCGGTAAGAATCTCTTGCGGCGTTGGCAGTGTCTCTTTATCTTTCGCAGCAACCGTTTGTGTTAACGGCTGCCCCAGCATAGGAGCGAAGGGCAGTAATATCATTGCGATGACTGCAACACAGAATTTTACTCGTCGCGAGATGTTACCACTTAACGAATCACACATGATACGTTTGAGCCTCTGTTCCAGAACGTGAGCAGAACCGATTCCTGTTGCGCCCGTAACGTGTGTTGGACGTGAAATATAGCCGATTGCTTTGACCAGTACTTCTGCATACGATCGCCGTTTTTCGGGAAGTGTCTGGACAACCCAGGCATCGCAACATTGTTCTTCAGCAATTCTAATTTGACGACGAACCAACCAAACGATGGGATACCACCAATAAACGCCGGTCACCAGTAACTCGACAATACGCACCCAGTGATCGCCGCGACGGTAATGCGCCAGTTCGTGTAGCAATAACGTCTCAAGTTCTGCCTTATCTATCTGGTCCAGCAAACCGACTGGAAGAATAATCCGCGCCCGTGAAAAGCAGGCCCACAAGAGAGGCGATATATTACCATCAACCATTTCAATTTTAGGGACATGTTTCAAACCAATTCGTGCTGCTAATGTTGCTGTCATTTGCTTTACATGATCAGACGCGGGTTGTGCGGAGCGCAGGAACCACTGGAATCGAGTAATACGCCAGACAGCCAGCAAAAACCAACCGACAGTTCCTATGAACCAGACAATCATCACGAGGCGTGTGAATACAAAAGATCGAAACTCTGAATTGGTTTTGAGTTGAACGAACCACGCGTGACCATCTTCTTCTTTCTGATTTTCAACGAGTTGTTTTGGTTGTACAACCTCCGTAATTGTCTCACTTGTTGGCGTGATATCATTCGAAGATGCTGATTCGATTTGTGATACAGGCTGTTTGTTCTGCGTCTTCTGTCGTGAGAAAAGAGATTTCAATGGCGATTGAATTTGTCCCTCTTCGTTAACTTTCGCAGTTTCGATAACCGATGTATTCGGAATCAGTTCCAGCTTGGGTTGCCAGTAGGCTGGCGTGATCAGCTTGACCAGGATCAGTAATAGAAATGCATGTAACACAGCGGGGTTTTTGATTCGACGTCGAAACACCATCAAGATGGCAAAAAGGCACGCCGTTACAAAAACGTTACTGATCAACATATTCAGAAAAGTATTCATATCCAACTCCGTTTGATTTTATCGTTTTTCTTGTTTGGCAAGATCGTCAATCAAATCCATTAACGCTTTTTGTTGTTTTTTATTCAGGTCATGATGCTGAGCCAGTTGAGTGAGCAATGGCGTCAACGAACCTTCACAAAGCGTTTCAGCGACTTCTTGTAGCCGACGACCAACCAGATCATTTCGATCGATGGCAGCCTCGTATTGGAAAGCAATGCCTTTTGCTTCTCGTTGCACGAACTCTTTCGCATCAAGACGTTCAAGTAGTTTTTTGACGGTGGAGTAGTACGCGTCCACACGTTCCGGTTCCAGAATCTCGGTAATGGACCGGATCGTTAATGGCCCATGTTGCCATAATACTTGCAAAACACTTAATTCTGCATTCGTTACGTCGCGTGAATTTCGAACCATTGAGATCTCCTACCTCCGACATGGGACATAATGTCGCAGGTAGGGTAGGACGTTATGTCGCAGGTGTCAATATGAGATCGGAAGAAATATTATTCTATATGTGCGGACTTTATTTCTGCTTGAGACCCTCGATATGTTCTTCAGCTATGCGCTGCTGGCCTGCTGCCGATGTTTTGTCGTTCAGAATTTCCTGAAATGTTTTGAGCGCTTCCTCTTTCCGGTTAGCTGCCGCCAACGTCTCTCCGACTCCCAGCAGTAGTGCATGTCGCCAATAACCTTTGAGTTTTTCAATTTTCGCGCGATGTAACGTTGCTAGCGACTCATCAAACTTTCCTTGCCTCCTCAGAATTCGGGCCGCGCCTAATACAGATCGAAACTCATCCGCCCCGCCAATGTTGGCAATAGATTCGAAGTTTTGACGATAAGCCGCCAAAGCAGCATCCTCTTTATGTAAATTCAGCTCTCGGTTCTCCCCCATCAATGCGAGAATGTTGGTTCGGATGCGCCTGTCAGACGTGTATACCAAAGCCGTCTGAAGATCTGACTCCGCTTTGTCACCCGCTTTCACACTGACATAAGCTCTAGCACGTGCAAAGGCACCGGAACCAATCTGCCAGAAAGGCCACTTTGCAAAATTTTCGTCACCGAACTGTTTAATAATCTCATCAAACTTTCGCTGCGCCAGTAAATTCTCCATCTGCACAGTTTTTGTTACGGAAGTAAGTGGAATCTGTTCTGCGATATCGTTGGCACGATCAAACTCTTTCAGGCTCCGCGCACAACGTGCCGCATACTGAAGTGCGTCAGATTTCTGGAAATCGGTCGTGTCCTTGACAGCGCTCAGAGCGAAATATGAGTCTAGCGCGTTCTTGTATTTACGCTTGCGCATCAAATCTGAAGCGGCCCGGCTTCCAATGAGATAATCTGTCACACTCGGATCTGCATCAAATTGATGCGAAAGGCCATGATGAAAATGTGCGAACTTCATCGGCTTATGAAAACCAGCAGTTCCCGTTGGAGAAAAGGCGGAATACTCTGAGCCGTTCTTGCGGATGCGTTGTCGGCAGACATTGATATGCCAGGGCAGGCTTTGTGTTGGTTTGTGTCCAATTACCTGATGCAGAGGATCGTTTTCATCTTGTACTATCGGGATTCGAATTTCGACTGTCCAATGATCGTCGGCTACATGCGTGGCAACTTCGGCCTGAGATTCCCAACGGAACCAGTTTTTCCTGTCTGCACCACGGTCAAGGTCGATCAACGCACCAGCGGGATTGACTACGATCTGGTAATAACTGTGTGACTCCGTCTCCAGTAGAATTTCTACTGCATCTCCATACCAGAGCGCCTGATCCCCATTTTTGGTCGTTGCGACATTCAGCTTTTCCCCTTTCTGGTCTTCGCAACGAATCGCAAAATAGAGATTATTTCCAATCCAGCTCGTTTTGATCGACGTACCATAAATTGGCTGGCGTCCAGTTTGCAGTTCACGAAGTCCGCCGGTCGAAGCATTAGGACATTTCTGCCAGGGTTTATCGTCGAGTTTACCATCGATCACGATTTCGCCACGTGAACCGGAAACGAGACGTAAACGTGATACGGGACCACGCTTCTGTGCCAGTTGTACGCTTTTGTTGCGTAATCCATTGAGATAGTTGTCAATCAACTGGATTCGACGAGCGTAAACGGAATCAGCGTCGACTTTAGATTTCGCCACAGCGAAAAGTTCCAAAGCGCGGTTCGCCTTGTCGCCGTCCTGTTCCATCTCGCGCCAATGATCTTCACAATAACTGAAAAATGCTCGCATCTGTTTTGCTGCAGGTCCATAAAAAAGATCACAATATTCGTCAAATAGTTTAATCGCACTTTGCGCTTTACCACCCCAGTACATCCGGGCTGTGAAATAGATCAGGAAGTGATTGTAGCCGATGGCATTCTCGCGAAAATCCATCGTGAGCCAGATATCTTCGCCGCGCGAAACGCCTTTGGTCGCGTTGATGCTCTCTCCGATCGTGCGTGGGATAAAGGCTGGCAAATAGAAACCACGGCCGGTGAAAGGATAGTTTTCGAAAATGATAATCGGGTTGTCGGTCTTCTTACTCCAGTCTTTACGTAATTGGCGTAAATCGTCGCGCGCTTCACTTGTAGGTCGGCGGCCGCCTACGATAATGACCTGCACATTCGGTTCCAGCTTGTCAATATTCTGTGGCGGCTGCGTGTAGGTTCCATAAGCACAATTAGAGATCTTTTTGTCAGGATGTGTCTTGCGTACTTCTTTCGCAACGCGGTTGACGAACTCCCATACATAATCTGAAAGCGCCCCGCGATAGCCATGCTCCGGCGTGTCTTTGCCCTCGCAGAGTTTACACTGACACATCGCTGTGTAACCATCGGGTGGCATGATTGAGACCACGTCCATATTAAAATGATCAAACTGTGCGCGGGCATAACGCACGGTTTCCTGAAAAAGTTCTTCATTCGAATAACATAACTGATGCAGTCGATCCCCGATCTGGTTATGCCGTTTTCCTCCATATAATGCAAACCAAAAAGGATGGTTTTTCAGGGTGTGTTCGTTATCTGTCATATGGTCTAGTCCATGAGCGGCTTGTCGTCCGTAAGGCTGACGCACACCCAGACGCATTGCCCACAACGCCGCATCGCGTCCATAGACACCGAAGCGGAAGTTTATCGTCCGCAGAGGAAAATCGGGCCGTACGATCTGATCCACCTTCGGCAGAGAGATGTTTTTCAACTCAGGTACGATTTCGCCCAGTTCACCCGGCAAATACCATCGCACACCCAGGCTGCGCAAAAAACCGCACACCGCATTGAATGATCCCCGCTCATCAAATCCCCATACATTTACATTTCCGTTTTTGTCGACATGTTGCTCCTTAGGAGTTCCAAAGAGATTTGTAGAACCAGAATAGTGTTTATAGAGCTGAGAATGTGGATAACCCCAGTGTGCGCCTGTGATATTGTTCCAAGCCTGTTGGACTTTTCCACTGACGAGATCGTTGTTGTTTCGAGGCCAGGGTTCAATGGGCACGAAATTCGTATCTTCACCGATCAGGACCAGCCACTTCTCGCCAGAGACGATGCGATAGGCGCCGTACTTCAGCCCTTCATCCGTAATGCCCAGTTTGTCCGTATGGGAACTACGACCAACAAAAATTCGGAACGGAAACTTGCCACTTGGTTCGGTGACAATCTTAAACCTGGCACCGGAGATTTTTTCGACATAGTTTTGCAGTTCTTGTGCCGCGAGCCGCGTCGTTCGTGCAGGCTGTTCGCTGATGATGATTTCAGCGCGAGGTAAACCCTGTTCGACAAGCAGGGGTTCGACTGCGTTTGCATGAACTGCCGAGAGAAAAAAACAACAAAGAATAGCAGGCAGAGTATTTTTCAGCATGGTGTGTCTCTTTTCTCTTAGGAGTGATGCACTATGAGAAATTTATTTTGCAGGTCATGCACGAGAAACACAAGTGAGAATGCACAGAAAAGTCAAATCCAGCTCTGGCCTTAATGTATCACAGGTCAAAGTCCGGTTACATTCATCTCTAAGTCGCGGTTGTTTTGCTAGAAACTTGGTTCAGAATTGTGGTAATCATATTTTGCAGTTTGGCGGGGCGAAAGGGCTTTTCAAGAAAGGTAGCGCCAAGCTTTTCGGATTTGCATTTAAGTGCATCGTCTCCATGTCCCGTTGTGAGAATGACAGGAAATTGTTTGCCCAGTGAATTGAGTTGCTCAAGAAGTTCAATGCCACTCATCTCCGGCATTTGTAAATCCGTAATAAGACAAGCAGGACCCTGAATGATATTCGACTCAATATTCTCCAGGAATTCGCTTGCGGAAGAAAAACACTTCACCTGAAAATTCATAGCCTGCACAACAAGGCTTAAAGCATTTCTGACTGCAGATTCGTCATCCACAATTATGACGGTTGGAATCTGTTCTGGTTCATTATCCATTACAGTCCTCCAGAGGTAATGTGAATTTGAAAGCCATGCCAGAAACATGATTCCGTTCTGCAAACAATTTTCCGCCGTGTGCTTCTACAATGGATCTGCTGATCGGCAATCCCATTCCCATGCCTTCTGGTTTCGTTGAAAAGAAGGCATTAAAGACCTGCTCGAATTCTTCATGACTGAGACCGATTCCAGAATCAGAGACGGTAACTTCAGCATGTTTGTCTTGCAGAATATGAGTCGAGACCGTGACTTCACGTAGGCTGGTTGGCAACTCTTGCATGGCGTCTATGGCATTTCGGATCAGATTTACCAAAACTTGTTGAATTTGAATTTCATCGACGAGTACGCGCGGAGCTGGTTTGATGAATCGGAATGTGAGTTTGGTCTCAGATTGACGTCTGTCCGGCTCGACGAAAATGGCAACGTCTTGGATGAGCATGTTTAGATCGATCGACTTTCGCAAAGATTCAGTTTTTTTCACGAAATTACGTAATCGCCGAACGATATCACCTGCACGAATTGCCTGGTCTTCCAGTTTAGAAAGAATTTCCTGAATTTCGAGAGGACTGATCTTAGCTTGCTCAACCAGCCTGTTTGCAGCGAAGCTGTATGCTGCGATTGCCATCAGAGGCTGATTGAGTTCATGTGCGATGCCGGTGGCCATTTCCCCCATTGTGCTGATGCGTGACATGTGTGCCAGTTCGTTATGTTGTTTCCATGCCTGTGCTTCCTCATTTCTTCGCTCAGTGATGTCATGAGCAATTGAATATGCCAATCCGCTGTCGAGGTTGGGGTTAAAGCTCCAGTCAAGGAATCGATATTCACCTTCTTTGGTTCGATAGCGATTCTCGAATCTCAGAACCTTATTGCCAAGCTTGAGTTCCTCTTCAATCACTAGAATTGTAGGGGCAACATCGTCTGGATGGATGAAGTCCAGAAACGTGCGGCCCAAAACTTCATTCTCACTGTAACCGTGCAATCGAAGAAAGGATGGATTGACTTTAACAAACGTGGCCGTTTCGATGTCAGCTACACAAATTAAGTCCAGTGACATTTCAAAGATCGTGTTAAGTTCATCTTCTGTTTTTTTACGATCTGTGATGTCGACGGCGAGCGTATAGAATCCACGGACCGTACCATCCGGTCCTCTGTCGGGCACATGTTCGTTACTGAGCGTACGTTTGCCGATTTGTTCGATTTGGACGACCGATTCATACTTAACTGGATTACCGGCGAGTACAGAATCGAGGCGAGGCTTGATCAACTCGTAATACTCTTCACCCAGAATGTCCCACACGGGTTTACCGACGATTTGCGCCCGTTCGAGGCCAAATGTTGATTCATATCGTTTGTTGACGAACTCATAACATCGATCAGCTCCCATGTAGGAAATAAATGCGGGTATAGAATCCGTCACCAATCGCAGTCGATGTTCACTTTCCTTGAGCGCCTCTTCAGCAAGCTTCCGATCAATGGCTTCGCCTAGAATATTAGCTATCGCCTGGAGAAAGCTGATGTCGTGCTTCGTAAATGCGCGTTTCTCGCAAGTGTGAATACCCAGAATGCCGAATGGCCGAACTTTACCCGATATCACTACTGTTATTCCACTGACGATTACATGATCAGATAATGAGAGTGTAACGTCGAATCGCCCATCGGCAGCCAGATCTTCTACAATAATCGGCTCATTTGAACGTAATGTGGCAGCAGCCTGAGAGCGGCTTTGAATTGAGATGATGCGACTCTGCAGTGCGCTTTCATTCCAGCCAACCATAGCACGAAATCTCAAAGATTTTCCATCTGGTAATAGTTCCATTATTTTCGCATACTCAGCGCTAAGCTCGGTTGAAATGACGGAGACGGACTCCTCGATTAATTCGGAGGGGTCAGCACCGGCGAGCGCGCGCTGGCCAAGTTCCGCAACGACAGCCTCTTGCCGTATATGAGACTTGATTTCAGCCTCAGCCTGTTTCCGCGCCGTGATGTCTTCGATGATGACAATGTGTTGTCCAGGTTCCTCATCAGGCTGCCACATAGACGAAACTGTCAAGTTGATCCAGATTACCGAGCCAGTTTTGTGGATCAAACGTTTCTCGATTGAAAAATCTTGAATCCGACCCTCGATTAATTCGTCCATCTTGACTTGATCTTGGGAAATATCTTCCGGGTGAGTCAGTTCCATCCAAGTCAGGCCGACGAGTTCTTCGCTGGAATACCCGAGGAGTTTCGCATATTTCGAATTTACCCGGACGAGTTTTCCTGGTTCCGATTCGACGACACCCACAGCCACTCCCGCCTGTTCGAAAATCGAACGAAACCAATGCTCGCTGGCGCGTTGCGCTTCTTCAACACGTTTGCGTTCAGTGATGTCGTGTGTCACAGCGAGCAGAGTTGTTGTCTTGCCGACCGAGTTACGAAGCGGAACCTGATGCGTTTCCATCCAGCGTCGTGTGCCACGTAATCCAATGAATTCGAATTCTTGTGTGTTCGATTCGCCTTCGAAAACTTTTTTCCCGTTTGTGATAAATTCATCGAGGTACTCTGGCGCAATCAATTTATAGGCGGACTCACCACGTACGTCTTCGATCGAATCAGCTTCTATCATCGCCAGACCGGCTGCGTTCATGTCCAGCAATTTACCGTCTGCATCGAGAAGCTTGACACATTCCGGCACCGACTCGAAGATCGTGCGGAATCTATCATTGCTTTCAAGAAGGGCGGCTTCCGCGCTCTTGCGTTCGGAAATGTCACGCATGAAACAGTGGTGCCCTGTCATTGTACCGGCTGCATCGGCAATTCTGACCATCAAAACCTGTTTGTGAAACAGTGATCCATCTTTCCTTACAGCGCGTGCTTCAAACTCGGACTTGCCATCACGGCACATATCTTCATATGCCTGTATGGCATCAGTCATATCGTCGGGATGAACTGTCGGATTCCAGGGGCCTCCGATAAGCTCGTGAGGTTCATATCCCAACGCCTTGGCGTAATCATCATTCACTTCGACATAGCGACCGTCGATATTAAGGCGCGATATTCCGGGCATTGCGTTTGAGAGTGCGACATTAAATTCGTCCAACCGGCCAAGCGCCAATTTACGATCAGTGATGTCCATCAGAGTGCCCTGGATTAAGTCGATCTGCACTCTTTCATCAAGGATTGGCTCGCCTCTGCTGTGGACCCAGCGAATTGATCCGTCTGGTCGCAATACTCTATATTCGTAGCTGAAGGAACTGCGCTCATTCAGAGATTTCTGGAACGTGCGATTTGCATAGCCTCGATCATCAGGATGAACGATTTGGTTGAGCATTTGTTCTCGCGAAGGAAGCTGGCTTTTTGGTTCGAGTCCAAAGATCCGGTAGCATTCGTCTGACCAGTTCATGGGGGAACCGTCTGGTTTGACCTCGTAGCTACCAACATGCGCGATCTGCTGTGCGCGACGCAGTTTTTGCTCACTTTGAGTCAATTTGTCTTCTGCTTTTTTTCGCTCGATCGCAATGGATGCCAAATGAACGGCGCGCTCTGTCAGCATTTCATGGAACGCATCCGGGCTGCGCGGTTTGTTATAGTACATCGCAAATGTACCCAGTACGCTCCCGGTAGATGATTGGATCGGAAGGGACCAGCAGGCACGAAGTCCATGCTTCATGGCGAAATCGCGATAATTCGTCCACAGTGGATCGCTGGCAATATCGGAAACGATCACCGACTGATTGGAATAAGCTGCTGTTCCACAAGATCCTTCACCAGTACCGATCTCTATCCCATCGATTGCCCGATTATACTCGTCAGGCAGGCTAATTGATGCGCCGTGTCGCAGATGAAGGCCCTCCTCATCCAACAGTAAAATTGAACAGATCATGCCATCGGATTGTGTTTCTATGAACTCCACGAGTTCAGTCAAACCTCCATCTTGGGAACTTGAAGAAGAGATGACCTCAAGGATCTTCTTTTCTCCCGTCAACAGACACTCAGCCCGTTTTTGTTCTGTGATATCAACGGCTGTACCCAGAATCTGTAACGGGGAACCTGTTGCGTCACGCTCCAGCACAACATCGCGCGCTGAGAGCCAACGGTACTCACCCGTATGATTCTTAAGTCTTAATTCACGAGACAATACTTCAACATCAGTTGCTTTGCGGACGCGCCGACCATGAGAGTCGTAAATTTCCAGATCATCCGGGTGAACTTGCTGGCGGATGTAGCTTCCCGGACACGTGGATATTTCTTGAATGGGGCGTCCGAGAAAATTGGCTAATGAAGGGTTCGCATAGATATGTCGCTGCTCGTTTAAGTCATAGACCCAGACTAATTGAGTGTCTGAGTCGGTAATGTTTTTCAGGAACTGCTGGTTCTTGTGTAACGCTTCTGTGGCTTGCTTTTGCTCTGAGATATCCGTATCCGTACCAACTACCAGTAAGGGAGAGCCATCGGTTTCGCGTTGAACGATAATGCCTCGGTCGAGTGTCCAATACCACTCACCCGATTTTCCCCGCACACGGTACTCACACTCATAGAGGGGGGCACGACCTTCCAGATGATCCATAAATTTGTTTTTCGGAATATCGACATCATCAGGATGAATCAAGCCCTTCCACCCCTCCCGGCTTTGGGGAACTTCGTTTGGTTCATATCCCATCCATGTGGTCGTAGGCCTTTGTGCGGTAAGTTCACCTGTTTTAAGGTTGATCTCCCAGCAGCTTGTCCCCGTGGCATTGAGTGAGATTTGCAGCTTACGTTGATCTGATTTTAGTGATTGCTCGGCTGCTTTTCGTTCCTTTACTTCGGACACTAATTGCGCGTTCGCTACTTCTAGTTCATGTGTCCGCTCCGAGATACGATGCTCCATTTCATTTTGCGATTTCTGCAGCATTGCTTCTGCGCGCATTTGCTCTGTCGTTTCAATGACCACGCAATTGATACCCACAACCTCGCCAGCATCGGATTTAACCGCGACAAAACTGAATTGAAAATACTTTTGTGCATTCGGATCGGCGGGAGTTTCTGTGCAAATGGATCCTTCCAGAATGGGTTCTCCAGTTTCGATTACGTAGAGGAGCTGATCTTCAATCTTCGCCGCAAGCTCCGGAAACAACTCGCTGAGTGTATGCCCGATATGTTCTTCGACTTTGAGTCCGTTAAGAGCGGCGAGCCATTCATTAATGTTAATGTATCGTAGTTGAGTGTCGTAATAACAAAGACCAACTGGCGCATCTCTGTAGATTTGATTCAACCAATTTGGATCACATGAATTTTCTTTGGTGTCCTCATTGGTGATTGAGAAGTTGACATGCGCGGAGTCTATGCGTTGTTGCTCTAAGATGCTTATACGACGTCGAAGCTGATTCACTTCTTCGACAAGTTCTGCTTTGGTTGTGTCTGCCATAGATTTGCTTAAGGGTTCCTCTAATAATTCCTTGAAATCAAGGAATTAAGTATGGACGTGTT
>NZ_CALEMX010000548.1 GCF_937910335.1 uncultured Gimesia sp.
TGACAGGGGGAAGTGTTTTGGCGTCTTTGGGGATATAAAATGACTCATCGATTGAGTCGCGGCGTTCGATTCCTTTCCGCGACATTAATTGATCCAGGTCCTGATAGTAATCTGTGTAGACTTGACGCGGCGTACACTTTCTCTTTGTGCAGACGGCGGCTGCTTTTCCGACGACTTCGCCCATCATGCCGCCCGTTTTCATGACTCTGACTGTTCCGAGTGCTTCATGAGTTACACTAACGCAACGGCCCGCCATGAACAGATTGGAGATATTTCGTGAATAAAAACAACGATAAGGGACAGGATAACCGTGCTTGCGGTCAACTCTACTATCGAAGACTGCTTGGGAGATAAATGGATCTTCCGGATATTTTTTCATGAATTGTTTTTTGGGATAATGTAAATCGATCGACCAGGTGCTGGGAACACATCCATCGGGAAAAGCAACTTTTGCAACAATGTCTTTTTTGCGAAGAATGACATCGCCCCGGAGCATGCGAGACTCGCGTGGGCCACCGATGTATGCCATCCAGGTCAAGATGGCATTCGGATGTTTATCTTTTCCGTCTTTATTTTTCATGGCATTCCAAGCACCATAAACGGCTCTGAAATTCCAGTCGCGCATGGATTCGAGATCTTTGCTCGGATCTTTATCGAAGCCACTTTCCCAGAACCATTGGCCATGAAACTTTTGGGGATAAGGAAAATCTTCCATATTCAAATTAAGAGCCCATTTGACGTTCGGAAACGATTTCGATTTCTCTGCTTCTTTCCACGTCCACATATTACTCATGCCCATATGGCCTTTTTCTTGAGTATAGTAGTCGGCCCCCGCTAGGAATCCGATTTCGCCATGACCGGTGCAGTCTGAAAAGAGAGTACCAAGAAATTCTGTGCGTTGACTGGTTTTCGTATTGAAAGCGGTTACGCTTTGAATGTTGGTTCCCTCTTTTTTAACAGCATAAGCATGCGTATTCAGGAATAAGTCGATGTTCTTTTCTGCCTTGACGATTTTCTCTTTAATCTTGTCGCCGTACTCTTCATAGGTACCAGGGGATGCGGCAGCTGAGTCGGCAAATTCCGCGATGATTTCACCAATGTGTGGGTATTTTCCACGTCTGACGAGTCCTTGCGCCCAGACACGTACTTCAGAACTTCCATTGCCACCTAATACGGGACGGTTCTGGATCAAGGCAACTTTACAGCCCATGCGTGCTGCAGAGATGGCTGCACCCATTCCCGCGTAACCACCACCGACGACAACCAGATCGTAGGATTTAGTTTTTTGGGGTAGGTCAGGAAGGCCCAGCATGGACTTGCGCCACTGGTCCATAGGAGCCGCTTCATTTGGCGGGTTGTAAGTAAGGTCTTTGGTAAACAGGATTGCATCGCAACGACCTTCAAAACCGGTCAAGTCGTGTAGTGTGAGTTCCGCCTCTGGTTTGTTAATTTCAACTGTGCCGCCGTCATGCCAGAACCATGTGGCACTTTTGGTCCCAAAGGTTTCACTTAAGGGTTTTCCATTGATTGCCAGTTGAAATCGACCAGGTGTTCCGGAAGCTTTCCAGGGAGCGACCCAGTCTTTTGTACGAACAAAAACACGATATTTTCCAGTGGACGGAAATTGAACATTTGTTTTGGCATCATCAACAGGCTGTCCTAAACCGTGGGCCAGCAAGTAGGGGGATCCCATGATATTGATAAACTGGGTATCCAGCTTCCAGCCTCCCTGCTGATTGAAACTTTCTGCTTCCACCAGGACGCCATCAGTCGGTTTTTGTGCTGTTACGAACTGTGCAGAAAATAGAGGCATCGCAAGCACTGCAAGAACATGAAGAACCCTGGGTAGAAACCGCATTTTCTCTCACTCCTGTCATCGTTTCGCTGATTGTTTGATAGCTAACCTTTAAGAAAAGGTGAAACTCAACTTTTATCAGACAAGATTATAAACCCGATGCCGAATCAATTGCAAACAGGGAACTCTTTGATTCGTGCCTGTGTCTGTTAAACAAGGTTGTTAATTAATGGGTTTTTTCATCTGAAATACTCAGATTTTCAAAACCGACTCTTTTGAGGGAATCGTACCGAATTTTCAGGTATTACAAGTGTAAGCCGGATTCCAAGCCGGGTTTTCTATGAAGTTGTTCAGCAGTTGATTTGAAACTGCGATTCAAATTAACTTTGCATGAAAATTATCCTAAGCTGTTGAATGCCCGGGTTCTACGGTACAATATAGTGATGATTCTCTGCAGTTGTTTTGAGGAAAGCGGTCGTGTATGTCTTTGAAAGAAGAGACAGTAACCCAATGGATCGGTCAGTTAAAAAGTGGTGATGAGCAGGCTGCGCAGAGACTTTGGGAATCATATTTTCAGGAAATGGTTGAAGTCGCCAGGCATAAACTACGCGGGGCGCCTCGAGCGATGGCAGATGAAGAGGATGTGGCACTGAGTGCATTTAAAAGTTTCTGTCTGGGAGCACAGAATGGTCGTTTTTCACAAATCACAGACCGCGAAAATTTGTGGCCTTTGCTGGTCGCTATTACATCACATAAATCCGTAGATTTAATTCGGAATGAAAACCGGCAAAAACGGGGTGGGACTGGCAAAAGCGGTGATAGCGCTCAGCGGAAAAAGCAGACATTAGATTCCGTTCATTTTGAAGAAATCATTCAAAAACAACCTTCAGCAGAATTTGCATTACAACTGGCAGAAGAACTGGAACGACTGTTACTTTTATTGGACAAAACCGGTGATTCGACATTAAGACAGGTTGCATTGGGTAAAATGGAAGGTGAAACTACAACTGAAATAGCACAGAGTCTTGGTTGTGCGCGTCGTACCATTGAGCGAAAACTTCAGTTGATTACACGTCTGTGGCAAGAGGATTGCGATTTGTGAAATCACAGAATAACGCAGATTTCGAACAGCTTCCTCCTGACTTGATGCTGAAAATCAATCAGCTTTGCGATCAATTTGAATCTGAATTGAAACGGGGTAGTCTGCCTTCCATTACGTCTTATCTGGCTGAAGTGTCTTCTCCTTCTCAAGGTGTGATTCTGAAAGAGCTGATTTCGCTGGAAATCGAGCATCGCAGTCAACAGGGTAAGCGGCCTCTTGCAGGCGATTATCTGGAATCATTTCCTAATTTGGATCCAAAGTGGTTATCGGATGTCATAGAAACTACGCGCGCTCAGAATGAGACAGCTCCTGCCGGGGAGAAACAAAAAAGGCGTCATAAACATCCGCATGAAATGTCGTTGAATGAATATAGGGAGCGACTTACAAAAACAGGCCTCCTTTCTGAGCGTGATTTGACCGAGTTGATGCAGGGTTTAGATGAAACTCAGCGACCGCAAACTGCAATCGCACTATCGGACAGGCTTATTCAGATTGGAAAATTGACCGGTTATCAGGCGCATGTGATCTCCAGTGGTGAAGACCATCCTATACAAATCGGGGATTATCTTATTCTCGAACCAATAGGTTCAGGCGGTATGGGAACGGTTTACAAAGCCATTCATCAACGAATGAAACGAATTGTGGCTTTGAAAGTGATTCGTTCAGATCTAAATCATGTACCCGACCGTTTGAAGCGGTTTGAACGAGAAGTACAGACTGCGGCGCGGCTATCGCATCCGAATGTGGTGACCGCCTATGATGCAGGCGAGGACCAGGGAATTCATTACCTGATTTGTGAATACATTGATGGCGAGAGCCTGACACAGCTGGTGCGTGAATCCGGTCCACTCGATTTTTCTGATGCATTGAATTGCATTTTACAGGTCGCTCATGGATTGGAGTATGCCCACGGTCGAGGTGTCATTCATCGTGATATCAAACCCGCTAATATTCTGGTCGACGATCAAGGTGATCTCAAAATTTTAGACATGGGACTAGCTCGTCTAGAGCAATCCTCAGAAGACCTGTTGGCGGATGGTTCTCAAACGCAATTGACTTCCAGTCAGTTTTTTATGGGAACCATCGATTATATGGCACCCGAGCAAGCTCGGAACACGAGACTGGCCGACCATCGTTCGGACATTTACAGTCTGGGTTGTACCTTCTATTTTCTATTGACGTCGAAGCCCATTTACAATGGAGAAACCATCGTCGAGCGCATCCTGGCACATAAGGAGCAGCCCATTCCCCGTTTGTCAGATCTCGATCAGCAGATCCCGATGGAATTCAATTCCATTTTTGAAAAAATGCTGGCCAAAGATCCTGATGATCGCTATGACTCGGTGCCCTTATTAATCAAAGATCTTCAGCAATTTAATTCTGAGTATTTACAGAACCAGACGATGAAACTGCCTGTGAAAGAGGGGGAAACGAAAACGCCTGCTCCGAAAAACGGGGCTGATATACCGACGGAAGTTCTACCGGTTGATTCCGGGTTGACCGTTTTTTCTGCAGCCAATATGCAAGAGGAGCAGCAAAGCAGATCGGCAAAGAATCGGCTCATGTTGTGGGGAGGTATCGCGGGTGCTGCTATCATTTTAATCGGTGCGTTCTTGTGGAATCCCCTCGGTCAGCATTCAGTTTCTTCGCATTCAACTGTAGCCGAACAGAACCAGCAGTCTGCATCCAATTCGAATAACGGAAAAAAATTGCAGCAAGAATATGCTCAGAAGATGAATCTGCCCGTCAGTGATCGTGTCAGGCTTGGAGCAGAAGAAGAACCAGCGTTCTTAGAAATGATGCTAATTCCGCCGGGCGAGTTTTTGATGGGGGACAGTTCCCAGCCGCAGAGGGCATACGACGCAGCTCCACACTTAGTGAAAATATCGAAACCTTTCTATTTGGGTGCGACCGAGATTACAACTCAACAATTTCGTCGTTTCGTAAATGAGACAAAATACGAAACAGATGCAGAACGCAACGGTGGATATGGAGTCGAAAATGGAAATTGGAGGCGATCCACGTTATACTCCTGGAAATATGTGGGAGAATTAGCTCTTGAAGATCAAACACCTGCGCTGAGTATCAGTTGGAATGATGCCGTCGCATTCTGTAAATGGTTATCGGATCGCACGGGGAATCATTATCGATTACCTACAGAAGCGGAATGGGAATATGCATGTCGTGCGGGGAGTCAAACTGCCTGGTTCTTTGGCACTGATGAGGGGGAGTTAGAGAAGTATGCCTGGTTCTCGAATAATTCTGGAAACAGAATCTATCCCGCAAAATTGAAACTTCCGAATCCCTATGGCTTATATGACATTTATGGGAATGAATGGGAATGGTGTCAGGATTTTTATAGTGCCACATACTATAGCGAGTCACCTCTCGAAAACCCAACAGGACCCGCTCGGGGAGTGGAACGAGTTCAACGTGGTGGCGGCTTTAAAGAACCTTCCAGTCGATTAACTTCTTACACACGCGGCCAGGGTGCACCGGAATCTTCCTTGCA
>NZ_CALEMX010000549.1 GCF_937910335.1 uncultured Gimesia sp.
CCTTTGAACGCGGGAAACTATTTTGAGCTAGGACAACGTTTTTACCAACAATATCAAACGTCAATACTGCAGGATGATCTGAATGCTGCAGCCATTAATCTAAAACAGGCGGTCAAAGGTTATCCCAATAATGCCCGTTATCGTGCTGTTTTTGCTGAAGTTTTAGCAGATTCAGGCAAAATAAACGAAAGCCAGTATCAGGCACAACGAGCCATTGAGCTGGATGAAGCCAACCATCGTGCTCAGCATGTGGATAAATATTTGACGGAAGCCTCATTAAATCGAATGAAGGAAATAATTAACATAGGACAAAGGAATCAGAATTGAACTCAGGTGCCCTACGGTTCATAATAACCGGGGGAACGTAAGCTCGTTGTTCCTGAATTGCAAGTTCAGTTTAATATTCTCATTTATTATCAATATTCTTCTCTACTGGTGGCATTATGAATCTTCGATCCATTCTTACAACAATACTTGTTCTTGTTGTTGCTCTCATAGGTACAGTCTGGTTAGGTCGAGGCAATGGGGATCTTAAGTCTGTCCAACCTAAGATACCTACAAAATCAACTGATGATGACCGTCCGAAAATTTCGCCAACGGGCCCGTACCCAAAAGCAGTTGTTGAAAAACCACTCTATGAATTCGGCGAAATGGCAGTCGGGCAGACTCTCTCACATAAGTTTATTTTAAAAAATGAAGGAGAGGTTCCTCTAGAAGTTAAGAAAGGGACCACTACATGCAAATGCACGCTGAGTGAAATGAAAGATAACTCTGTCGCTCCAGGCAAGTCCATTGAGATCGAACTAACCTGGACACCAAAGAGTACTCAGGAAATTTTTGGGCAGACAGCAACCGTTTACACTAACGATCCCAAAAACCAGGAACTCAAACTCCAGATCCGGGGAAGTGCTAACCGGTTGATCTCCTTTAGCGGCGATACTGAAAGTGGCGCCTATTGGTCACTGCCCGTCATGTCGAACAGTACTCCGGTTTCTCATACAGGAATGATACACACCAAGTATCTGGATGAGTTTAAAGTGTTAGAGATTGTAGCCAGCAAACCCGGCCTGACATCCTCGTTTAAACCTCTTACGCCAGAAGAACTAAAAGAAGTCAAAGCGAAATCAGGATACTCTATAAAAATCACCGCAGATCCTGGAAAATTTCCTCTGGGAGGGTTTAACGAACGCCTGATTATCAAAACAGATATCCCTGATACACAAGAACCTCATTCTGAAGCTGATCATAAACACACAGAAGGGGATGGGCACAAGCATGAGCACAAACACGGAAATCGAGAATTTGTGATTCAGATTTCGGGCAATCATTCCGGGCCCATTCGAATTGTGCCTACTTTTGGAGTGCACTGGAATCCTGAAACAATGGTATTGAGACTTGGACAATTTTCTGCCAAAGAGGGAAAAGAAGTCACGCTATCCATGTTTGTAGAAGGAATTGAACAACCACTGAAAATTATGAATCAGGAGATCAAACCCGATTATCTGAAATTTGAAATTAAAAAAGACGATCAATTTAAGTCCACGAATAAACAACGTTACGTGATAAAACTCTCTGTTCCCGCTGGTAGCCCAACGGCTTCTTTCGATCAGAGCAATCAGGCTCGCGTGAAACTGAAAACGAACCACCCCAATGCAAAAGAAATTGAGTTACGAATCCAATTTATAGCATTGTAAACACCAGTTTTGTTTCAGCCGCTGATGGCTCAATCACATTCAACAGGTTCTGTTTCTAACCTTTTCAGGCCCGTCTCAGATCCACTTTGACGCAATACCATGTTATGAGTTAAGATAACCGGCGAGGTTTCACCCACGTTATTCATCTACCTCAAATTAATCCCATGGAAGGTCGTATTGAATGTTATGTAAACGATTCTCAGACAATCATGGCCTGTTTTCCCTGTTCGCCGCATTCCTGCTGCTGACGGGCTGTGAAAACAACACTCCGCAGTCTACCTCAACCACTTCGAATTCCACTGCGACAGAAAATCAGCCGAAAAAACAGAAGCAGGCAGATTCATCAACTTCCACACCTCAATCAGATTCTACGGTGACGGAAAAACACGTCCCCCAATCTACCGCAGGAAAAACCTCTCCGAAAACCATATCATCTTCTAAGACATCAACCAAGCCGCTCTTCAAAGACTGGCCCGCTCCCAAGTTGGCAATTGTCCTGACAGGCGAACGACATGGTTATCTCGAACCCTGCGGTTGTACGCAAAATCAGACGGGCGGAGTCTCACTACTAGCCAATCTCTTTAAAAAAATTGAAGAACGAAACTGGCCCGTAACCGCATTTGATCTAGGAAGTCTTGTAAAACGCAATCGCAGGCAAAGTCAAATTAAATATGAAACTATACTGGCTTCCTTGAAAGATATGAAATACGCCGGTTTAGGATTAGGACCTGAAGAGCTCCGCTTCGGTGCCGATATTTTTCTGCAACTGCATAACCCCGATCCAGCATCCCCTGATACCACACCCACATTCCTGGCCGCCAATATTCTGATCCTGGAAACCCCCAACCTGGGAAAAAACCATTTCAAAATAGTCAATGTCGGCGGGGTTAAAATAGCGGTGACTTCCATTATCGGAAAAAGCCACATGGAAAAACTCACAGACATGACATGGCTCGAACCTGCGAAAGTGCTTCCGGAAGTCATCAAAAAAATGGAAGCAACCAAACCGGACCTCATGATTCTACTTTCCCATTCCAAAAAAGAGGAATCAAAATCGCTTGCAGAAAAATTTCCGGTCTTTGATATCCTATTGACGGCAGGTGGTGTAGAAGATCCGATCGGTGAACCTGAATTTATCGGAAAAACCATGATGGTCGATGTTGGCCACAAGGGTAAAAGTGCCGGCGTAGTTGGCTATTATCCACAGAAGACAGCAAAAAATGATCCTGCGAAACGATTTCGGTTCACAGTAATCGAACTCGATAAGCAACGATTTCAGGATACGCCACGCATGGCTGAGCAAATGCAATTCTATCAGGATCGCCTGAAACAGGAAGATCTGGCAGCAAAAGAACTTCCCATTGATCATCCTCGCGGTAGCGATTTTGTAGGTGCAGAGACGTGTGGTGAATGCCACACCAAAGCATACGAAAAATGGTTAACGACCAAACATGCCGGTGCATACGAAAGTCTGATTACCGGGCGAGAAGATCAGAAAGGTCAGAAAATCATCTCCCGCATCTATGATGCCGAATGCCTTTCCTGTCATGTAACCGGTTGGCATCCACAGGAAGTGATTCGATATAAAAGTGGTTTTGTTAATAAAAAAGAATCGCCTCATCTGCTAGGACAGCAGTGCGAAAACTGCCATGGACCGGGAAGCAAACACATCGAACTCGTCGATATGGACAAACTTGAAGAAGCCAAAAAAGTCATGCGAGTCACACTCGCCGAAGCTAAAAAGAATACCTGCTACCAGTGTCACGATCTGGACAACAGCCCCAAATTTGAATTTGATTCATACTGGAAAAAAATCGAACATCCTTGGCGCGATTAATTGTCTTCTCATACCTGAAATTTTGCTAACCCTCGATCATGTGGTCTTCAAATGCTGGAAGTGGAACAAAAGTTTGCCATTGCTGATCGAGATGCTTTGTTTGAGCAACTGGAGCATCTCGGCGCGACACGGGGAATTTGTCTAGAGCAGCAGGATTTTTATTTTATGCACCCGGTTCGCAATTTTGCGGAAACAGACGAAGCCATTCGCATTAGATGTAATGGGGCAGAAAACCGCATCACCTACAAAGGTCCTAAACGGGCAATGATCAGCAAGGTTCGTAAAGAAATTGAACTGGCATTTGACTCAGGTCAGCCAGCGTTTGAACAAATGGCAGAGATGCTCGAGTTTCTCGGGTTTCAGCCACTCAGAACGGTTAAAAAAAGGCGCACCCCCTTCACCTATCTGCTTCATCATAACTCATTTGAAATTGCCATTGATGAAGTCGAAGGACTCGGAACTTTTGCAGAAATCGAATTGATGGCCGAAGAGTCTGAACTTCAGGAAGCAGAAACCGCAATCATCCAACTGGCTGAGACTTTGGTGCTGACCGATTCCATCCTAAAATCGTACCTGGGAATGCTGATTGAAAGTGAAACTCAGACAGATAGCCCCTGAAACTCTTACAGATTTTCGAATCTTTCACGTTCCTTATTCCTTTTCAGACTGACCAAATTCTGAAATAATTGTCATCAGATATAATTTTCTCATATTTGCTATTGTGACAAAAAAAGAATTCGTTAGTATAACTTCGTTCACAATAGACATTTCCTTTTAACTCTATGGGTCGAGACGGCGTTCAATAAAGACGTCCCCGCAATTCTCGACAAATTAGGCACTTGCTTCGCCTGACGAACTCGAACTCAATTGCGGGGCAACTGTCATATTATTGAAGGAAGACCTCAATGGCTGCAAAGTCACGATCAAAACGAGCTACAACTCCCCCGCCAAAAAATAACAACGGCTCCACCAAAACTGAAGGAATGCTCGATAACGCGCTGGGGCAAATTGAGCAGGCGTTTGGTAAAGGCGCCATCATGAAGCTGGAAGGAGAGAATGCGCAAGTCGTTCCCTCAATTCCCAGCGGCGCACTCTCACTCGACCTGGCCCTGGGCGGCACAGGCTTTCCCCGTGGGCGAGTGATCGAATTGTACGGACCAGAATCGAGCGGTAAAACAACACTCGCCTTACACGTCATTGCAAATGCACAAAAAGAAGGTGGCATAGCAGCCTTTATTGATGCCGAACATGCACTGGATCCGATCTGGGCCAAAAAACTAGGCGTCAATATTTCAGAAATGCTCGTCAGCCAACCATCCTATGGGGAAGAAGGGCTGCAAATTGCAGAAATGCTGATCAAATCAAACTCTGTTGACGTTATTGTTGTCGACTCGGTAGCAGCACTCGTCCCCAAAGCAGAATTAGATGGCGAAATTGGCGATACACACGTTGGACTGCAGGCCCGTATGATGAGTCAGGCCATGCGAAAATTAACCGGCGCCATTTCCAAATCCAAAACAACCGTGATTTTCATCAACCAGATTCGTGAGAAAATTGGTGTAATGTTTGGGAGTCCCGAAACAACTCCCGGCGGTCGCGCATTGAAATTTTACAGTTCGGTGCGTGTAGATGTCCGCCGGATTGCCACACTCAAAGATGGTGACACCGTCACGGGCATTCGAATGAAAGCCAAGATTGTTAAAAATAAGATTGCACCTCCGTTCAGAATTGCCGAATTTGACATGCTCACGACAGGGGGAATCAACTTCGAATTAGATCTCCTCGATCTGGCTGTTGAAAACAGAATCGTCAAAAAGGCCGGTAGCTGGTTCAGTTATGGAGAAACACGACTTGGGCAGGGGCGAGACCGTTCCAAGACGGTATTGGAAGAAAACCCCGATCTTTGCCTGGAAATCAAGCAGAAAGTACTGGAAGCACAGGGGCTGCTACCCTCGAAAAAACCAGAGCCAGTCGAAGCCTGATTTGACGATCAGTCCTTAAAATCAATGATCCAGAAAAATTCGCTCAACGACCTTGATTCCGACAATGGTAATCAAGGTCGTTTTGCATTGGGTTCTCCTCAGAAACACGGTAAAATCAGTATCGATAATTACCCGATCAAGTGGAAAACGTTTTCTGCGCATTAGATTTTTTATTTTTACGTAAGGCAAAGAATGTTTGGTGCTCCATCAACAAATTTTGCGCAAAGCCATGCATTGTTCACGATATCCTTGCTGGCAGGCCTGCTCTGGTTTCCGACTGAAACGAACCATGCACTTTATGCGCAAGGACTGGATGCACGCGCCGTTGCTTTTGCTGTTGAAAAACAACTGATCAATGCCATTGAAAAGGCTGAAAAATCAGTCGTTGCGATTTCGAAAATCAAAACCAGAAGACAACGGATTCCATCCCGAATCCCTGCACCCTTTGGCCTGGACCCTGATCAGGGGTTGAATACATCACAAGATCCACAGAATTTGAATTTCATTCCCAACGATTTTGGCTCGGGAGTTCTCATTCCAGATCCGACAAAACAGAACCGCGTTTTGATCCTCACGAATTATCATCTCACACAAGGCGGACCTGTTGCAGGTCAAAAAGCAAACTCTGAAAATCATATTTATGTTCATACTGCCAACCAGCAGGGATTTTATGCAGAAATTCTGGCGGCTGACCCGCGCAGTGATTTATGCGTTCTTAGTCCAATTCAGAAACTTCCCAGAACATATGCCCAATCACTGCTTCCCATCAAATACGCATCGACCGAAACGGTTCGGAAAGGACAATTCGTGATTGCCCTGGGAAACCCCTATGCAATCGCCCGTGATGGTTCTCCCAGCGCCAGTTGGGGTATTGTAAGCAACTTTCATCGGTTTCCAATTCCTGTAAAAAAACACTTCCTGAACCAGGAACTTGCCAAAGAAGAAACGCTACACCATTTTGGAACTCTGTTACAAGTCGACACACACCTTGATCTGGGTACAAGTGGCGGTGCCTTACTGAACCTCGATGGAAACTTAATCGGTGTCACAACGGCATTGGCTGCACTCGAAGGTTATGAAAAATCGACCGGCTATGCGATTCCCATCAACAAAGCGACGCTACGCATCATTAATAGCCTCGCTGCAGGATTGGAAGCCGAATATGGTTTTCTGGGTATCGAACCTAAGAGAATTGAACGAAATCAGGCAAAGCAACGTTTTGTAGGAAATTTTATACTGCAAGATCCCTACTATGTTGAAGCGAGAAATGTAGAAAAATACTCCCCTGCCCAACTCGCCGGCATGCTGCCGCAAGACCTGATTCTCTCTATCAATGGGCATAAATTGACAAACGAACTCGACTTAATGCGCGAAGTCGGTAAAGCAGGTGCGGGAAATGAAGTAAAGATTCAAATCTTGAGAGGAAAAAAACTGCGTGAGTTGACTCTGACAATAAAACTAGGAAAATGGCCAGTGGTTGATGATGAGGGGATTGTACAAACCCAATTTCGCCATCCACTCTGGCGCGGAATGAGAGTTGATTTCCCCACAGCTCGCAAGAAATATACATTCCTTCCGTTCAGTTATCCACCAGCTGTTGTCATAACTCATGTCGAACCAGGAAGTCCCGCACAGCAGGCTGGCCTCATAGAAGGAAATTTTATCCGCCAGATAAATAATCAAATGGTTCAGACACCTGAGGCATTTTATGAGGAAGCAAAAAAACTAAATAGCTCACAAGTCATATTACAACTTTTGGATGACCGAGAAGTGATCCTTCCCCTCCCTGATAAGTAATTTTAAAAACAATGAATACAGACGAACTTCGCGAATGTTACCTTTCCTTCTTTGAAGAAAAAGGGTGTATCCGCCGACCATCCGATGTCCTGGTCCCACGCGATGACCGCACCGTATTATTCACTCCCGCGGGAATGAATCAATTCAAAAACCAGTTTCTCGGGATAGGCAAACTCGATTTCACACGCGCCACAACTTGCCAGATGTGCCTCCGCACAGGCGACATTCAAAATGTAGGAGTCACCGCCTATCATCACACGTTTTTTGAAATGCTCGGAAACTTCTCGTTCGGCGATTACTTTAAACGCGATGCCATACATTGGGCCTGGGAATATCTGACAGATAAGAAATGGCTGGGACTCGACCCGAACCTGCTCTCCGTTACCGTCTATCAGGAAGATGATGAAGCCTATAATATCTGGCACGATGAGATCAAACTTCCCGCCAACCGCATCAGCCGTGAAAATGAACATGAAAATTTCTGGCCCGCAGGTGCGCCTTCATTAGGTCCCGATGGCGTTTGTGGACCTTGCAGTGAAATCTTCTATCATCCCAATGGGGGAAAAGATAACGTCGAAATCTGGAATCTGGTATTCACCCAGTTTAATCGCGTGGGAGATCCCCCCGACAATCTGCAGCCCTTGCCCAAAAAAAATATCGATACAGGCATGGGATTAGAACGCACTGCAGCCGTCTTGCAAGGTGTGCAGAGTAACTTTGAAATCGATACACTCAAACAACTCTGCCTGGCAGCCGCTGATACGGTAGGAACGGATTATCAATTTGAAAAACCGACGGGCCGACCAATCCGCCGCATTTCAGACCATGTCCGCGCCATCACATTCAGTATTCATGAAGGCGTCAACCCCGGCAGCGAAAAAGAGAGCTATGTCGTTCGCCAGCTACTCAGGCGAGCTTTACTGGAAGGCTACCTGCTAGGCAAGCACGATCCCTTCCTGTACCAGCTTGTCCCCGCTGTTGTAGACATCATGAAAACTCCTTATCCGGATATTGCAAAAACCGTCGAAAATGTCCAAAGAACAATCAAAGAAGAAGAACAACAGTTTCTAAGTGTCATTGAAAAAGGGCTTAATCGCTTTGAGGGTTTCCTGAAAAATGCAGAAAAGCAAGGCCTTTCGGAAATTTCTGGTGAAGACGCTTTTGACCTGCATCAGACAGACGGTTTTCTGATCGAACTCACAGAGGCACTCGCCGCAAAAAATAATATCGCCGTTGACCGGACCGAATTTAACACCCTGATGAAACGACACAAAGAAGGGAGCGGCAGCGGAGCATTTCTAGATTCGGTAATGTCAGAAGGCCCCTTGACTGCTCTGCATAAAACCACCAGCGATACTGACTTCAGAGGTTACGATTCAACAGAAGCAGAAGGAAAAGTGGTCGGCATTATCGCAGAGGACCGACTGGTCGAATCGATGGTGGAAAAAGGCCACGCGCACCCGGTCGTGCTCGTCCTGGATCAAAGTCCCTTTTATGCAGAAGCCGGTGGTCAGGTCGGTGACATTGGCTTCATCGAAGCGGACGGAGTGAAATTTGAGGTCATTAATACCCAGAAAAACGGGGGGTTGACTCTCCACATCGGCCACCTTTTGAATGGGAAACTGGAACAGGGGCAAACGGTTAAAGCAACGGTGATCAGTCCGCGACGTTCAGGAATTGAACGAGCTCACTCGGCAACCCACTTATTGCATCATGCACTAAGGACCGTTTTGGGTGAAAACGCCATGCAACGCGGTTCGAAGGTGGAAGAAGATATGCTTCGCTTTGACTTTTCACACGGCAAAGCAGTCACTCCGGATGAAGTCAGTCAAATCGAAGATATCATCAATCAACGTATTTCAGAAGGAGCCGGCATCAGTACGGAACTGATGAAACTACAGAAAGCCAGAGATTTGGGAGCAATGGCTTTGTTTGGTGAAAAATATCCAGACAATGTGCGTGTAGTCCAAATGGGAGATTTCAGTATTGAGCTCTGCGGGGGAACTCATCTCTCTAACACAGGACAGGTGGGGTTATGTAAAATCGTGAATGAAGAACCCGTCGCGAAAGGCGTGCGCCGCATACACGCCCTCACGGGATCAAAAGCACTCGAAAAGACGAGACACACCGAAAAACTTCTTCAGGAAATCGCTGCACAACTTAAGGTGCCTCGTCCCGATGAGTTACCACAACGAATTCTCCATATGCAGGAAGAGTTGCGGGAAACGAAAAAGAAACTCTTGAAGTACTCCAGCAAATCGCTGGCGGGCACGGCTGACGAACTACTCGAAACTACGAAATCAATAAACGATGTAAAGATTGTCGCCTATCATGCACAGGATTCATCGCGAGACCAACTGCGCGAACTCGCAGATCATTTGCGTAAAAAAGGAAAACAAGTCGCTTTGATTCTAGGTACTGTCATCGATGGGAAAGTTGCTTTGATGGCAGCCGTCAACCAGGATCTGATCAAACAAGGGCTCAAAGCCGGCGATTGCGTGAAAGTCGCTGCACAAATTGTCGGCGGCGGAGGCGGTGGTAGACCTGATATGGCAGAAGCCGGTGGTAAACATCCGGAAAAACTGGACGAAGCACTTTCGGCTGGCGCAGACTACTACCGCAGCCAGCTGGAAAGTTAATCGTTGATCGAACTTAGCAGAACTTAGATCAGATTACGTCGATTGAGTTCCGCAACCACACGTTGCACAATCTGTGAAACATCGTGGTTGTCGAGATCTTCGGTAATTCCGGTAGAACAGCCTCCAATGGGTTCATTCGTAAAGCCATGTTCGGAAAGCATACATTGCAGCGTACGGCTCAATGTGGATATATCGGTTTTCTGTTCCGAAGTAATCGGCTGACGCCCTTGCCCCATTTGAAAACCACGCAGCTCTACGGCAGCTCGAAACCCTTCCGGAAATTCGGCAGAATAAATCATCGTATCAAATAACGTCAATAAGTCGTATTGAATCCGGCGCGCTTCATCTAACTGTGCAGACATCGTCAGATCATAAAGCTTACGTGTCAGCTCTGGAACCACTCCAGAACTGGCATTCGTGCCACCGTCTGCTCCACTCAGTAACAAAGGCATCAATGCGGCATCCCAACCCGTCAGAAATGAAAACTCCGGACGGTTTGGACGTACTGCCTGAATCATACGAATCATATTAGGAATATCTCCCGATGAATCCTTAATCGCGACGATCTTCTCGCATTCTTCTGAAAGGCGTTGAATCGTAGGGACATCAATCGGGCTGGCAAACATCGGAATGTTATAGAGAGTCACATCAATCGGAGTGTTATCACCAATTTCCTTGAAATAGGCATAAACAGAGGCAGGGCTCAGCTTGTAATAAAAGGGAGCCACAATTGCCACGGCCCGAATTCCCAGTTCATGGTAATACTCACAAGCCTTAATCGTTTCGCGAACATTGGCTTCAGCCGCTCCTGCCAGAATGGGCACGCGACCGCGTGTCTGATCGGCAATGATCGCGACGATGCGACGACGTTCTTCCGGAGTAAATCGGGTAAACTCGCCTGTGGATCCATTGGGATAAAGACCATGGACTCCTTTTTCAATTAGCCAGTCGATGTAACGACGTAATTCCGGCTCGTTGATTTGGCCTTTCGAATCATAGGGAACCAAATTCGGAGTAAAAATACCACTGAGTTTTGTCTGCGGTTGCATTCTGAGGGACACCTGTGCATTAAACAAACTGTTTGAGAACTTAAGGGATATAGGAGAATTATAGCACACAAATCACGGGGAGGACACAGTTTCAGACATCTTCATTCTGACTCTTCCACAGAGTCTGTAGTAGTCTCTTCCAATTCTTCAGCTTCTTCCGATTCATTCTCCTCGTCTGATTCCTTCAGCTCAACCTCTTTATCATTAGGATTGTTAAATTCCTCAGCACTGATACCCGCTTTAAGAACCTTGGCGGCTTCCAGTTCAGCAGATTTTCCATAAAATTGCACAATGATAAATAATACGATCAGACCAACCGGCAAGAGAATATAGGGCTGAAAACCAAAACCGACAGGAATATATCCAAATACAACTGAAACGATGGCAACTGTGACAGCATACGGCATTTGTGTAATGACATGATCGAGATGATCCGATCCGGAAGCAGCAGAGGAAAGTATCGTCGTGTCTGAGATGGGTGAGCAATGGTCACCAAAGATGGCACCCGCCAGCACACCACCAATGGTCCCCAGCATCAAATGATGATTGGGGCCAGCTTCATTCAATGGTACTAAGAGGCTATAGGTCACCGAAATCGATAAAGGCATGATTAACCCCATCGTAGACCAGGAACTACCAGTGGCAAAACTGACCGCTGCCGCTAAAAGAAAGGTGATCATGGGCATCCAGTTTGGCGAAAGACTTCCCGAAAGCATTTCGACCAGAACTCCCGCAGTATTCAGATGACTCTCATCGCAAATCGTAGCAACGGACCAGGCCAGAACCAGAATCAGAATTGCCAGAAACATGCTTTTCGCGCCAACCGACCAGGCCTCAATGCATTCATTTAATGAAAGCGCTTTGGAAAAACTACAACTGGCAATGGCGGCGATCGACGCCAGAAACGAGGAAATCAGTAAGACGCGATTGGGAGAAGCATGTTCCAAAATCGTACGAAAATTCTTTTCCAATAAAGGTTTGTCCTGCTGAAACAGCGCTTGGTTGAGTTGATCCACTTCAATGGATCCCGTCCACCATAATCCCGTCATTGCCAGACCCAATAGCACGAACAACGGAATCAACGCATTACGTAATAACAGACGATGAGCCAACTCCCCCTTTTCTGCACCAGATTCAGACTCGAGAATATTGACACGCCCTGGTCGAACTAACTGATTAAAAGCAATGGCCCGAATTTCTGCTTTCAACATCGGACCATAATCATGCCCTAAATAGGCAACCAGCCAGACAAATGCCAATAAATGCAAAGGGTAAAATCGATAAGGCAAGCTATATAAAAAAGTGGTGTAGTAATCTTCGGCCATTCCCAGACTGGCATACGAGTCTGCAATATAACCAATTTCCACTCCCACCCAGGTGGAGATGATGGCGATTCCGGAAACAGGTGCTGCGGTAGAATCGACCAGAAATGACAGCTTCTCGCGAGAAACCTTCATGCGATCCGTCAGAGGCCGCATCGAACTTCCCACCAGCAGGGAATTCGCATAATCATCAAAAAAAATCACCAGCCCCAGAAACCAGGTCATCACTTGACTATGCTCGCGTTTTGTCGCGTATTGAGCGAGTCGGGTAACTAATGCTGCAGTCCCGCCTCCCATAGACATGACGCCCACCATCGCGCCGAGAAACATCGTAAACAAAATGATCATCATATGAGAATTATCAGGACTGCCGGGTTCCACAATTTCATGGATCACAAAGGTATCGAGCGCATGAACAAACCCTAAAAAAAGATTCCCATGATAGATAATCACTGCACCACACCAGATACTGACCAGCAAGGCCAGGATAATATTCCGAAACCAGATCGCCAGCACAACGGCGATCAGGGGAGGCAGCAGGCTTAACCATTTTGAAATACGATATACCGCTTGCTTGCCAGTTCCGCGAATATCCGGATCGACAACAATGGTATCCTGAGTAATAAAGACTTTCTGGTTTTTTGACAAATCTGTCTTTAATTCCAGAATGCCATTTTCGAAACGAGGTAAAGCGGTATCAACGTCATCGACCCATAATTCCAAACCTAAAATTTGCTGAGGATGACCTGAAAAAGCCGTATCCAGAGAACCATTCACCTTGAGAGCACGAATGGTAACTTTGCTGACAGGGACTCCTCTAACAGTGATATCAGGCGCTTCTATAGAATATCTTGCTGGTTCTTCCAGCAGAGGTACATCCGAAATCTTATCGGATTGTGCTACGAAGCTGGTCAAAATGATCAGATAGGAATGAATCGCCGCCATCGTCCCCAGGCTGCCTCATCAATGAAAAGAAGGGTGCAAAGTAGATCGAACTCGCTCGAAATCATACTTCTCAAACGTCCTGATGGCTATATTGAAACCGATCCCCGGCGAATCTGCAAGCGCTGCCTTACAGAAAGTCGCTTGTTTACGCTCTCATTCAGGTAGATCACTCTGAAACGATCGAGGATCCCGCCGGGTTCTCGACGGGCCAGAATAGATGAAACGTCACCCCACAATCGACATTATTTTCCGCTTCAATCAATCCACCATGGAGTGAAAGAATGCGCCAGCACTTTGATAAACCAAATCCCAAGCCCCGCCCGGCCTGTCTGGCTGAATAAAAAGGGTCAAATAAATGCTCTTTTTCTTCTTCAGTTAACCCAGGACCATCATCAATCACACGAATCTGCAGTACACGCTGAGAGTCCGTTGTTATTTCTTCTGAAACAATCCGCACGCGACCACCAGATTCAAGCACATTCAGACTGTTCAATATCAAATTGCTCAGAACAACTTTACATTGAATCTCATCGGCCCAGAGCGAATGCAAATCTGAGATCTCAATTGATACCTGAACGCCGGACTGCGATATTTCTCTACTTAGACTGCTCAACACTTCCTGTGTAACTGATTGGATATTCAATGATACTGGTCGGGGATCAGGTGGTCGGGCAAATAACATGGCGTCGCCAATCATATCCCGCACGCGGTAAGCCTGTCCTCCAATCGTTGCCAGAGACTGTCGACGATCCGGGTCCGTCTCTCCTTTGAGAAGCATCTGCACGCGTCCTACAATCGTAGCAACGGGATTATTAATTTCATGGCCAGCACCTGCCGCAAATTCGGCCATCGCTTCCAGTTTATCAGTACTCGGAAAAATACGGCGTTCTACCGCAAGAGTTTGAACCAGATCAGTTTGACCCGTATCAGTTTGAGCCCGTTCAGTTTCTATAGACTCACTCTCAACGCAAGCAGGATCGATCCGTGTCCTCAATTCAATCACCTGAACCAGAAGACGCTGGCTCAACTGAATTAATTGTGAAATCAGAGGCAGATCTTCTGTCAGTCTTGTTGGTGAAAAAAGAAAGATTCCGGCGAGATCGTTTGGCGCACCAGGAATCGAAAAGAAATCAAATGGCTCCTGAGAAATAAGTTGAAAGGAACGCCCCTGTTCAAAAACTGACAAAGCCTGTTCGTTGATCGGACAATCGTTCGCGACCTGAATCGATTCTTTAATGAAACATTCCGTCTCATTCTGCTGATCAGAATGAAAGAGGCCAGCTGTCAGCTTTTGGGACTCACCTTCAAATACTCCAAGGTAGACCGCCTCAGCACCAGTGGCTTCGCACCAGACGCTTGATAGTTCGCTGACGACCGACCGGAGTGAACGTGCTGGTATCAATGAAAACAAACGTCTGTAATAAGCATCCGGTAATTCCATATTTGTGATACCGGCTTCGCTCGACATCTGATACTCCATGAAACAGCACCCACGACGATCGGAACCCAAGCTCCGACCGCCATGAAACTGATGTCTGTTTGATCCCGGAATTAACCAGTAGCGTGTACGGATTCCAGATTCAGAAGCGTACAGACGCGATCTGCCAATTGCTCGACTTCAAATGGTTTTTGCATGAAGTCATTCGCACCGGCGGCTTTTAAATCGTCAATCTTGTCTGCTTCAACCATACCGCTGATACAGATAATTTTTACATCGTCCATGGTAGTGTCACTGCGAACACGCTGACACACTTCCTTACCATTAATGTCAGGCAGCATGACATCCAGAATAATAATATCAGGGTGATATTCTTTGACCATCATGCCGGCGTCAAATCCGTTGTTAGCGACACGGACTTCAAATCGGGAATCCGCATCTAATACATCGCGAATCAACTCTACCAGCTCTTCATCGTCATCAACGATTAAAGCCTTTCGTTTTCCGCTTTCCAATGCATCAGTCGGAATTCCATTGTCTTTCATAAATTTAAACAGGACATCACGTGGAATCCTGCGAAAGCGAGAGCCCGGGACTCGAAACCCCTTTAGTTGGCCAGAATCAAAACAACGAATAATTGTTTGTTGACTCACTTTGCAAATCTTTGCGGCTTCGCCTGTGGTAAAGACCGTTTTCATATTGCTCATCCATCCTTTGAAGACCCACTCCAGTTGAGCGGGAAAGACCAAGCGCTTTTAGGCTATTACAACATGCAATAACCGAGCCCCTGCGCAGGAAGACCGATGACACTTTCATCTATACCCCTGCTGAAACTGACATCTCCATAATCAGCCTCTTATCTATTTACCTGAAACCAGGTAAAATGATAAAAAACCACATCCTCCAAGGTGTAGTTTTGTGGCCCGTTTACTTGCCAAACGTTACTGACTTTCCAGACGCCATAAGTATCCTACATAGATACAAACGCCAAATCTCTCAATACCGCTTGACCTTACCAGTATTATCAATAACTCCGATTGTATCTATTCTGACGATATGGTCAACAGGCATTCGGACAGTTGAACAATTATTTGAAACAAATACCTATCAACCATATACTTACAGTGATTCTACCTAGAGTGGATTGTCCGCGAACTCACAAAAAACCCCCGATTTTCACACAGCTCCAAGGTCTGAAACAGTGAAATTACAGGGAAATAGAAGGCCTGAAACCTCCGAAACAGCCTGTTTTATGTGGCCATCCGGCTCGAACTGTTTAAGTAAAGAACCAACACAGTCAAATCTGCCGGGGTCACTCCACTGATTCTGCCCGCCTGTCCAATATTCAAAGGCTTGACTTGCGTGAATTTTTCTTTGGCTTCATTTCGCAAGTTGGGGACCAACTGGTAATCAATCTGCTCAGGTATGTGAAGCGTTTCCACATTCTTCTGCTTTTCGATCTCGGCTGTCTGCCTGCGAATATATCCCGCATACTGGACTTCGATCAGAGTCTGCTCAATGGCCCGTTTCGAGACGGGAAAACTTGCCAGCTCAGGAGCAAACTCACAGACCTCAGACCAACCGATATCCTGCCGACGAAGCCATTCTTCCAAAGTGTTTCCCTGATAACGGGTACTCTGAATAAACAGTTTAATCTGTGTAATCTCTGCTTCGTAATCCTCGTACTTTTGCCAGCGCTCACTACCCACAGAACCAACACGATGACCAATGGGCGTCATCCGACGATCAGCATTATCCTGTCTCAGTAATAATCGAAACTCTGCACGCGAGGTAAACATCCGGTAAGGCTCATCCACACCTTTCGTAACCAGATCATCAATCAGCACTCCTAAATAGGCCTCATTTCGATCCAAGATTAAATCCGGCTCACCGGCTATGTTTAATGCCGCATTTAAACCCGCCAGTAAACCCTGACCGGCTGCTTCTTCATAACCTGTGGTTCCATTCAACTGACCCGCAAAATAAAGACCGCTAACTCGTTTGGTTTCCAGTGTCGGCTTTAATTGTGTGGGGGTGGCGAAATCATATTCGACTGCATAACCATAGCGCATGATTTCGGTTTTTTCCAAACCTCGAATGGAATGAATCATCTGATCCTGAACATCACGGGGCAAACTCGTAGAGATACCATTACAGTAATACTCGTTAGTAAATCGCCCCTCCGGTTCCAGAAATATCTGATGTGAATTGCGATCAGCAAAGCGTACCACTTTATCTTCGATCGAAGGGCAATAGCGGGGGCCTGTCGAATTGATCTGACCTGAATACATTGGCGCACGATGCAAATTTTCGTTGATTAATCGATGCACCTCCGTGTTGGTTTCAGTTAAATAACAGGGCAATTGCGACTGACTGATTTTCTCAGTCATGTAGGAAAAAGGCTGAGGATTGTCATCTCCAGGCTGTTCTTCCAGCACCGAAAAATCGATCGTGCGACCGTTGAGCCGCGCAGGGGTTCCTGTTTTAAAACGCTGCAATTCAAAACCCAATTCAACCAGACTGTCGGAAAGGGTTCCCGTTGTCCCTTCACCGGCGCGACCACCTTTGGTTTTCGCTTCGCCAGTATGCATGATGGCCTGCAGAAAGGTGCCCGTTGTCAAGATTACAGCCCGCGCACGATAGTGAGCATCGCCATTTACTTCTACTCCCACGATACGGTCATTTTCTACAACCAGACTCTTAACGATCTCCTGCCTTAATGCCAGGTTCTCCTGCTGCTCAACCTTCCATTTCATACAAAACTGATAGGCCTTTTTATCCGCTTGCGCACGCGGACTATGCATGGCAGGTCCTTTGGACAGATTGAGCATACGGAACTGAATTCCCGTTTCATCAATCACACGACCCATTTCCCCGCCCAGCGCATCGATCTCTCGGACAATCTGCCCTTTCGCGACTCCCCCTATTGCAGGGTTGCAACTCATCTGACCTACGGTATCGCAATTCATGGTTAAGAGCGCAGTCTTTGCTCCCAGACGCGCAGCGGCCAGGGCGGCTTCACAGCCGGCATGCCCCGCTCCGACGACAACGACGTCATAATCATAGTAAACCGACTGACTCATGGTTCTTCTTTGTAAAATAGAGTAATTCGAATCTGACGGATCTGAAGAGTTAGCCCGCTTCGGGAAACGTCAATTTCAGATGTTCCAAAGCAGCCATCGTGACAATGCGTCCGCGCGGTGAACGTTGGATAAACCCACATCGCAACAGAAATGGCTCGACTTCGTCTTCCAGGGTATCCGCTGGAATATTTAAACTGTGACCAAGTGCCTGCACTCCTGCAGGTCCTCCGGAAAATGTTTTCACCAGTGTTTCGAGATACCGCCTGTCCTGACGCTCCAAACCAAGGTGATCAATTTCCAACATTTCAAATGCCTTAGCCACGACTTCATTTGTAATATGACCATCTGCTTTACTGGTGGCAAAGTCACGGGCCCAGCGCAACAGGTTATTGGCTTTGCGTGGAGTCCCTCGACTGCGCCTGGCAATTTCAAAGGCGGCATCATCGGAAATTTGAGTTCGTAATTTGATAGAATTTCTACGGACAATTTCGACCAGCTCATCATCGTCATAAAAATCCAGATGTTCTCGGCGTACGAATCGATCACGTAAAGGAGCCGTCAACATCCCACTGCGCGTTGTCGCACCAATCAATGTAAATTTCTGCAATTTCATATTCACCGTGCGGGCATTGATGCCATCACCCAACGTAATATCCACTCGAAAATCTTCCATCGCCGGATAGATAAATTCTTCGACTGTAGCGGGCAGACGATGGATTTCATCGATAAACAGAAACGAACCATGACTGGCATTGGTCAGATAAGGCAACAGATCTTTCGGAGCACTTAAAGAGGGACCGGAAGTAATCTGCAATTCGGTTCCCAATTCTTTAGGCAGTACGGAAGCAAGTGTGGTTTTCCCTAATCCCGGAGGGCCATCCAGTAAGAGATGCCCCAATGGTTCATTCCGTTTGCGGGTAGCATCCAGAATCACTTGCAGACGTTCAACAACCTGTCTTTGCCCGACAACTTCGCTGAGCCGTTGAGGACGCAGTACATCATCATACTCCGCATCATCAGCCAGATAGCTGGAATCCCAGCCAACTGCCCCACCGGAAAAATCATCTTCCGGCTCATCATCCCCCTTGATAACAGGCTCACGAACCATGTTCACGTCCACTTTCAGATGTACTTGACTCAGGGGCGACTCAGCCCCTTCTACTTGCGGGTATCATATCAAATGAACTCCCCGACAGAAAACCCAGACGGAGGAGTACTATCCATTAAGAAGGGGATTTCACGAAGTTTTAGGCAACCCGCGTTATTTCTGCATAGGTAACTGCTTTGACCAATAATTGAAAAGTATAAACAAAAACAGAAAAAACGATTCCCAGAAAGACGCCTGTTCCCATTATGTATAGAAGTGGAATCCCAGCATATTTAACCAGTATGAATCCCAAACCGATGCAGGCCGCTGGAATTAATATCACACTAAAGAAAATGGTTAGCATGATGAGCGCCACGCTTAGCAAGTTGCCATTGGTAATTTTTGTTGATTTAACAAAGGCATCAGCGCCCGGTAAATTCTGATCGATCAATAAGAAAGGATAAGGCCAGAACAGAAGTGTGAGGAAGAATCCAATCAGTATAAAGATCGCATTTCCAAAACCAACAATCAGTTCAAATAACAAAGAGCAGAGAATCATTCTCCCGAGAAAGGGACGTCCTGAAAATAATTCACTCACTCCCGGCTTCTCACCCAGCGCAATTTTCAATAGCAAGCTCTGTTTACCTATTTCAAAATAGGAAACAGCCATGATAACCAGCGGAATGACGAATAAGCACAGTACTGCTACGGCTCCAACCTGCGCCAGGGGGCTATTCTGGAATACAACCAACAGCGCGGCATACAAAAGCATGGCAAACCCTACAATGAACCCCACGGCTATAGTAGACAAAATATTGGCAAGAAAAGGAGCTGCAAGACACATCCCCAGATTCTGTTTGTAAAGCTCCCAAGACCGAGATAAAACGTCACCGACTCGAATCGTTTGCGACCTGATCCCTTCACGTTTAACCTTTGATTTCAGTAGTACTTCACCACAGGCACTACAGGCCATTGATCCAGCAGGGTTCAACTCATCACACATCTGACAGCTGATACTTTTTTCAGCAAGAAAACTCTGTTCCTCACAAATAGGTGTTTCGATCTCGAAAACAGCTAAAATGTCATCACTACCGACATCTTTCGGTAGCGGAACATCAATCGGCTCGCCACACTGCGGACACTTGGCTCTACGCCCCACTTTGTCATCCGAGGTTTTCAGGATCTTTTTGCAATGCGGGCAACTAAACTCAATCGTCAACTGACACCCTCTTCTACCGTCGAGATTCTATCTAGTAAGACTCACTGCAGACTTCTCAAGTTTTGTTTCATTACTCAGACTGGTTTAGCAATCAACGGCTCTCTCTTCACTGATTGGTCATCTCTGCGTAACTCACAGTTCCAACCAACATAAAAAAGGGAATTAGAAGAAGATAAACCGTTGCGAAAAAACAGAACATCATCAGTCCCAATATAACAGGAAACCCCTGCCCTCCCCCCTGGTCCATTCCAACACTCATTGCCACCATTGAGAGATAAGGCACGAGAAACACCCCCATCATCACCAGAGAGATCAAAAACATACTAAGCAGGTTCCCCTTGGTGATCTTTCTAGATTCAGAAAAGGCACGAATCCCTGGTAAATTTTGATCAATCAACAGAAAGGAATAAGGCCAGAATACCAGAAGAAAAATCAGGCCTGGAATAACAAATAACAGGTAGCAAGCAGTCCCCAAGAGCATAAATACGAGGCTACAGAGCAACATTCTTCCCAGATAGGGTCCACCACTGAATAGTTCACCAAAAGTCGGATGCTCGCCTCGAACCAATTTCAACAAAAATGACTGTACCCCAAGCATAAAATAATACTGAATGACCATGCTGAACAAAATCAATACAATGTAGAAAATGATGCCTAATATGATAAGCACCGTCGGGTCTGGCTGTATCAACATGGCTCCGCCACCAAATCCAACTATTGTTACGATCATCAAAAATGCAAATCCTGCGATCATACTGAGAAGATAGGCGACGAAATGAACGCCAATCACCGCTCCCAGATTTGTTTTGAATAACTTCCAGGAACGCGTAAGTACCTCCCCAACCTTGATAATACGGTGCTCCCAGTGACGACTCTTTCCAGAAGCCTGAAGTGTTTCGCCACATGCCTGACAGCTCGTATCTCTAGCAGGAATAGAAGCACCACACATCGGGCAGTCAATATTCCCTTGTGCCAGAAAGCTGGCTTCTTCTCGGACGGGTGAATTAGCGAGGAAACTTTCTTCTTCACTCAGAGGGCTTTCTCTATCCGCTTTGTCAAATCCATCGAAACCATCATCACTGGCAACGACTTCTGAAAGAGGTACATCAATGGTCTCACCACACTGGGGACACTTGGCCCTACACCCGGCTTTATCATCCGAGGTTTTAAGGACTTTTTTACATTGCTGACAACTAAATTCAATCGTCAAGGAGCGCCCTTTTATACCATTGACTTGCTATCCCGTAAGTCGCACTTCCAAATTCTCGATTTCTTTTCGAAATCAAATTGGACTAATCTCAATTCAATGACTCAAGTCAAAGCGTAATAGAACACATCTCTTAAAAGTACAACCATGTGATTGACAGTTAATTGATGTCGTTTTACTGACTCGTCATTTCAGCATAAGCGGCTGTCTGAACCATATAAGTGAAGGGAATAATGAAAATCAAACCGAATCCCAATGTGAGGAGGCCTCCTAATAGAGTAATCCCAAATAACGCCAATGAGAGACCGAACAGATTTAACTTATTGCCAGACATAACCTTCCGTGACTCAGAGATTGATTCGATTCCGGGTAAATTCCGGTCAACCAGAATAAAGGAGTAGGGCCAGAACATGAGCAACAAGATAATTCCGGGAATGATCAAAGCGATAAACCCTAGAAAAATAAATATAAAATAGATAATGCTGCAGACAAACATCCGTATAACAAAGGGGCCGCCGCTGAACAGGGTACTAAATTCAGGATTTTCGCCACGCACAATCTTGAGAAACGTTAACTGACCTCCCATCTGAAGGTAGAACAAGATCAAATAGATGAAAATATTTTGCACAAGCAGGATTGGCAACGGAATATCTGGTCCCATACCTCTCCCGCCCGCAGGAACCAGAGCAACTGCCAATAATCCTGAGATCATGCCAATCACAAACGAACCAATAAAGTAAATGACCCCTGCCAGTAGTGGCACTGCGATAGCCATCCCCAGGTTGGCCTTATAGACCTCCCAGCCACGAGAAAAAGCGTCGCCAATACTAAAGATTCGTGGTTCCCACTGCCCTTTACCTGAGCCTCTTGAAGCCTTGAGCGTCTCACCACATGCCTCACACTTTGCAGCGCCAGCGGGAACAGAAGCACCGCACATCGGGCAATCTGTGTCGCCCTGTGTCAGAAAGCTGTCTTCTTCTCGAACTGCTGAATCGGCAAGGAAACTCTGCTCTTCGCTTACAGGTGTTTCGCTGGCGGGTTCATCAAAACCATCGAAACCGTCATCACTGACAACGCCTCCCGGCAGTGGCACATCGATCGGCTCACCACACTGGGGACACTTGGCTCTACGCCCGGCTTTGTCATCCGAGGTTTTCAGGACTTTATTGCAATGCGAACAACTGAATTCAATCGTCAAGATTCTGTCCCCTTTAAAAACCTCATTCAGAATTAATCAGCAATGACCTCGGCCATAATTTCATCAGGAATATTAAAATTTGCTGTCACACTTTGAACATCATCATGATCTTCCAGTGCTTCCATAAGCTTGAGAACTTTTTTACCGTCATTTACTCCCAAATCAACAGTATTCGCTGGAATACGTGAAATTTCTGCCAGATTCGTTGGGATTTTTCTGCTCTCGAATTCCTCAGAAACCTGCTGAAATGCTTCGATACTGCAAGTCACTTCGAAAACATCACCATTGGCGGAAACATCATCTGCACCAACCTCCAAGGCAATTTCAAACAACTCATCTTCGTTCACATTTTCAGCCGGAACCAGAAACAGACCTTTGCGCTCGAACATCCAGGACACACAACCCGTGCTGCCAAGATTGCCGCCATGCACTTCGAAGGTCTTACGGATCTCACCCGCTGTTCGATTTCGGTTTTCTGTCAGTATGTCGCACAATACCGCGACTCCAGCGACGCCATAACCTTCATAGATCAATTCTTCAAATCGTTCGCCGGATGATTCTCCACACCCTTTTTTAACAGCGCGGTCAATATTATCCTTTGGCATACTGGCCTTGCGTGCTTTATCGATCGCATACCGCAAAGCCAAATTCATGCCGGGGTCTCCACCACCATGTTGTGCGGCCACAATAATTGCGCGGCTCAGTTTGCCAAAGAGTTTACCCCGTTTTTTATCTATCACGCCTTTCTTGGCGGCGATATTTGCCCAATGTGAATGACCGGCCATTTATGATTTGCTCAACTGAAAATTTAAAATGATGCTACTACGTCAGAACAACGTAAACTTGAAAAAACTGAACCTTAAAAACAATCCCAGGATAAAAAGCAATCAACTACTGATTCAGTTTTTTCTGAAGTTGGTCAATCAGTTTTGAATCGGGAAAGGCTGACTTTTGCGCTGCTTCTAATGCCTTCTTCCAAAGTTCTGATGCCTCTTTGGTTTTGTTTAATTTGTGATAACAGTCTGCCAGATGATCCAGAATTGTACTATCATCACCTCCAGGCAACTTATGGGCTCTCTCAAGATATTCCTGAGCCTCCTTATACTTCTGCTTTTTAAATAAGACCCATCCCATACTATCGAGATAAGCCATATTGTTTGGCTCTGACTTTAAAGCAATCCGAACCATCTTTTCTGCCTTGTCGAGATTTTTTCCCTGCTCGGCGTAAAGATATCCCAAGTCATTATTGATAGTAGGATTTTGTGGATCTGCGGCAAGCATCTCTTCTAGAACTGCTAGACCTTTGCCGATATCTCCTTGTTGCACATAGGTATTGGAGAGCATCGAATTGACTAAATACACGCTTTTCTTCTGCCCTGGATATTTTTTGAGGAAGTCCTGCATTTGCACAATTGCATTGTCCCAATCGCGACTATGGTAATAAATCCAAGCGTGCTGGTAATCAAGATCTGGAAATTTGGGCGCTATCTTGCGGGCTTCCGCGTTCGCTTTAAGAGCAACTGCTGTCTCGCCATTTCGCTCTCGGGCATCCGCTAATCGATACAACAAATCAATCCGCTGAGGCGCCAACAGTGGGTTTTTGACAGCTTTCTGCAATAACTCCGAGAGTTCTCCATACTGATTTTCTACTCTTAATAGAAAGCTGTATTCCAGTAGAAGCTTGTAAGCCCAAGTCCCTCTCACTTGAGGCTTGGCATGTTTTGCTGCTGAATCCATGGCGAACTGGTAGAATTCGTGCGCTGCCTCTTTCTGATCCGCTACTGCAGACAGTTTTGCAAGAATATATCCGGAATAGACGTCTAAGCCCGGCGGATCGTTATCTTTCAGTTTCTGAGCCTCTGCAATCAGGCCCCTCATGAATTTCTTGTCCTTGGACATCTTTTCCAGACTCGACTGGATTCTCTGAAGCCCATCTCCGCCCTGAACAATTCTGGAAAGTGTTTCAATCAGCTTCTGATAGTTCTGATTCTTTTGATACAAGGTTATCAAACCAGCCAATCCTTCAGAATCAGACGACTTGCCAATCGAATCCAGATAGATTTTTTCGGCTTCAGCAAACTGACCCTGATTTGCATACTGCTCTGCCAGATAGTAATTCAGTGTTCGATTAAAGCGATCTTTTTCTGCCAGTTTTTGCAGTTTGGGAATGAGCTCATCTGAACGATTCAAAGCTTTCAGAATCTCTGCCAGAAATTCATAAGCCTGACGCCCTTTTGACTGTAGCTGTGCATCATAGTAAGCCTGTAAAGAATCAAGCGCCTGTTGATACTGTTTCGACTTGAAATAAACTTGCGCCAAATGGTACTTCAAAATACCGGGACGCCCTTTTTGAGATTCTGCCGCTTTGTTGAATGCTTCGACAGCAAGTTTCAGGCGACCTGTCTCTAGAAATGACTGTCCGATCCGCTCATATAATTTGCCTTGCTTGGCTTCGAGCTGAGAACGAGAGTTGTATTCGAAAGTAAACTGATCTGGTTTTGTCAGAGCATTAAAAACCACTTCCCAACATTCTGCCGCCTTTTCTTTTTTACCTAACCGCTCATAGAGATTGGCCAGATCATGTTGAATAATTACATACACGCCCGATTTTTTATTGATCGTCGGAGAACTTGATGCTTTATTCAGAAAACTGACTGCCTCTTCAAAACGTCCCTGTCCGGCCATATGTAAACCCAGCTTCCGCATGAGTTCATAATCTTTTGGATCGAGCTCGACTGCTTTCTGGGCATACTGAATCGCTTCTTCTGTTTTATCCAGCCCCGAAGCCAACCTGATCAGAACTCGATAGATTTCAATCGAATTCGGATTATATTCCATCGCCTTTTTATAAGCTTCGTATGCTCCGATAAAATCATTGCGTGCCTCGCGCAAACGGCCTGTCATATACCAGGCGGCAGAATCGACTTCTTTCAGTTCTTCAGGAGTGCGCGGCTTTGACGGAATAAAGGGAAGCACGACATCATCAGCGACACCTTTTCCCAGAGAGAAGACTTTAGGAGTTGACTTCTTTTGAGAACTCTTCTCAACTCCCTTCTTTTCAGGCATTTCGGCTGAGAGAGATGCCAAACCAATTGAAACCAGTAAAGCGGGTAACAACACTATCTGCCTGGCTGTCATGATCGCCATCTTTGGAAAACCGCTCATCTTCAAACTCCATTATTGGAAACAGAGATTATTCATTCTCTATCTGAGACCATCTACTGTACTTGCTAGAACAGTAACAGAGAGCATTTATTGTAACGCCCTCTCACCATCTTCACCAAGACTGCTTTCTTCGGAATCTGCAATTTTAACATTGGAAAACAGAGGAATCTGCCTGATATTAGTATCGTGAAGGAATTTTGCAGCGAAAGGAGTGGTTGCTCGGCAATGATCGAGTTCCTGATCGCTTATTTTTTTTTCTTTGTGGTTGGTTTCTTTTTGGTAACCTTTTTCTTGGTTGCTGTCTTTTTAGCTGATACAGTTTTCCTGGTTGCTTTTTTCACAGTTTTTTTTACAGTTTTTTTTGCTGTTTTTTTCGCTGCCGTTTTTACTCGCTTGGCAGGTACTTTCTTTTTCACGCTGGCTTTCGTTTTTTTGGTTTTTGCGGATGCTTTCTTTTTCGTCACCCGTTTTTTCTGTTTGGAAAGTGGCTTGGCAAACATGGCTTCCAGCCGATTTGCCGCTTGCGTTAACTCCACTCCCTCCTCCGGTAAAGGATTCTTAAGTAAATTAAAGTCAGCCGCAAGTTCTTCGTCTGTTGAAAGACATCTCAATAAATGACTGAATAGAGGGACGTCTGCTTTTCGGACGCTTGATTTCAGATTGTCACTTGCCGTCTCTATGGATTCATCCACAGACAGCAGCCCGATCCACTTGGTAGCATTCAGGATTTTTTCATCCACCGGTAAAACATGACTCCCTAAGACAACCTGCAAAGTATGGTTGATCACAAACGGAGTTAATGTTTTCGTTCTCGTTAATTGTTTTTGTGCCTGCTCTAATGTTTTCTTTTTCAACGAATCCAGATCAAAACAATATTCTTTATCGAACACATATTGTAAAACCGACCTGATCCTATACGCTCGCCATTCTGCATCATCGACCGGTTTAAAAACCGATTCCAATTCCGAAATCGTGCTCACGCGAATTTCATTCAAGTCATGAAAGCCTGCCAGAAGAGTATCGAAAACTTCATCAGCCTGGGAATTCGTAGTATTCTCAAGACAAATGGCGTGTAATATTGTCTCTAATACAGGGCGATCATACTTTGGTAAGGTTGCTGAATATCGCTTTTTAAGCAGCGTGATCAGTTTCTTACAAATAGCCTGTTTATCTGATGTTGAAATTTTTTTAGCAACCATATCTGTCTGTGCTGTCTACGAGATATTTCAAATGGAAAGTAATGAATACAACTCTTTTATTTACGGAAACACTGTCTGTTAAGCTTCACGCGTTTCTTCATCGGTGCTCCGATCCTCTTCCGAAGATGATTCCTGCTCCGAAGTGTTCGTTTCTCGCTCGACTTGTAATTCATCCAAAATACGAAGTGCCTCCATTGAATCCTTCAAAGCAGAATCCTGAACAAATTGAATCACAGGTGTATAACGGGTCTGAATTCGATCTGCAATTTTAGATTGAATAAATCCTTTTGCAGAGTTCAATCCATGCATACAAAGTGCTTTTGACTTTTCATCTCCCATGATCGAAATATAAATCTTAGCTGACTGCACGTCCGGAGCTACTTCAACATGTAAAACCGTCACATTCTGGATACGAGGATCGCGCAATTGCAGCAGAATTGTTGTACTCACTGACTCTAATATCGCTTGAGCAATTTTTTCTATTCGACGGGTTGTCATTCAGTCCCCACAAGCATTCAATGATTGAATCGAGTCTACCTTAATTAGAAGACCCCTCAAGAGTTCGTTTGACCTCATTGATCCGGAATGCTTCTAACAGGTCTCCCTCCTTAATATCATTAAACCCAGATAGTAGAATACCACATTCCATGCCTTCGCGAACTTCCTTCACATCATCCTTTTCTCTTTTTAACGAGGCGAGACCATATTGATTAAGTATCTTCTGGTCTCGTATCAGATGTACTCGATCATTTCGATTGATCGTTCCATTCAATACACGACAACCAGCAATCTTTCCAAATCGACTAATCGAAAATGTCTGTAGAACCAAAGCACGTCCAGTTTGTTCCTGTACCAGTTCCGGACGCAACATCCCTTCCAGCGACAGTTTGATATCATCTAAGACTTCATAAATAATACTGTAACGCCGGATTTCGACATCTTCCTGTGTTGCAAGAGTTCGAGCTCGATCTTCGGCAATCACATGGAATGCAACGATAATTGCATTTGATGCACTCGCCAGATAGACATCACTTTCGTTCACTCCCCCAACCCCTTCATGCAGAATTTTAACCCGCACTTCTGGATGCTCAAACTTCCCGATTTCACTTCGAATCGCTTCCAGAGAACCTGGCGTATCAGCTTTGATAATCAGAGGCAGATCCTGAATCGCCCCTTCGTGGACAGAACTCATTATGTCTTCCAGAGTTCGAGGACCGCCACTGTGTCTCGATAAAGTATCGGCACGTCCTTCATCCCGACGCTCTTCAGCCAGTTCTCTCGCTTGATCAATGTCAGGAACCACAACAAAGTGATCACCGGCACCCGGTACTGTATCCAGGCCGGTTACCTTCACAGGCATTGAGGGAAAGGCCTCATCTAACTGCTGATCTTTGTCATCATACATGGCACGAATGTAACCATAAGATTTACCGCAGATCACGGCGTCACCTATCCGCAACGTACCAGTTTGAACAATCAACCAGGCTACAGAACCGCGACCTTCATCGCGGAAACCTTCCAGGCAGACACCAACGGCAGAACGATTCGGGTTTGCTTTGAGTTCATGTAGTTCAGCAGTCAACAACAGCGTTTCCAGAAGACTGTCGAGACCTGTGCCCTGTAAAGCCGAGACTCGTACCACTTCGGTTTCCCCACCCCATTCGGAGGGAAGCACATCTTGGCCAGCGAGATCCGTCAATACTTTTTGTTCGTTAATTTCGGGCAAATCAATTTTATTCATTGCCACAACCATTGGCACACCAGACGCTTTAACATGGCTGATACTTTCAGCGGTCTGAGGCATCACGCCATCATCGGCTGCTACAACCAGCACGACCATGTCTGTAACGTTCGCACCCCGTGATCGCATTTCACTAAAAGCGGCATGCCCGGGTGTATCCACAAAAGTCAACTTGTGCCCGTTATAATCTATTTGATAAGCGGCTATATGCTGGGTAATTCCCCCCGCTTCACCATCAACCACTTTCGTATTTCGAAGTGAATCGACAAGAGTCGTCTTTCCATGATCGACGTGACCCAATACGGTGATAATCGGTGGTCGTGTGATAAGATCTTCGGGAGCGTCTTCCTGATCAATAATCTCGGCAACAGTTTCCAAAGCACCCCTTTGCCGTTTAAAGGTCAGATCCACTCCTAATTCTAATGCCACTGCCAAAGCAGTTTCCTCTTCAAGAATCTGGTTGATGGTTACCATTTCACCAAATTCTTTAAACAGAATTGACATTATTGCTTTTGCCGGGCGCCCCATTGCCTCCGAAAGACTGCGTACCGTCATTGGCACTTCGACTTCCGCTTCTGTTTTATGAACAATCGCTCCTGAATCTTGCTTCCGTTTTGATCGACGGGGGCGACGGCCTACCGCTTCCTGCTGCTCGGTCCCATCAGGAGCAAAGACACGACGACCTTCTCTACGCTGTTTCCGCGCTTCGACCAGGCTCAGACTTCCTCGACGTTCTTTTGAATCTTCGTCCTGAGGATCGCGATCTTTCTCACGCTTTTTCTGTTCCGTATGCTGAGCCAGATGAGCGGCCAGAGGACTCTTTTGCTCTAGAATATCTGCAGTCAAACGAACTTCAGGCTTCTGTGCTTTTTCCTCTTTTTTCTTTACTTTAGGAATAACCGGTTGCTTATACGCAGGAGGAGCTGCCACTGAAGGCAATGCAGACTTGGTTTTCGATTTCGACTGCTGCTTGCCAGAACGTGTGGACCCTCGAGGTAACATCTCACGGATTGAGGAAGTATTTGTGTTTCCAGCAGGCATAAAATCATCACGGCTGAGAGCTTGCTCGGAATCACCCGCTTCAACTTCTTTTGACTTGCGTTTCAATGCGCCAGAACGAGACTCCTTAACCACTGCACCTGAAGATCCTTCCTCTACAGAAGAATCGTCTAGGGAATCGCCTGGGGAATCGCCTGGGGAATCGCCTGGGGAATCGGCAGCCCCTGCTTCTCCCTCAACTTGTTCAACCGCTACTCCTGAATCGCTTTCTTCTCCCGTATCTGAAAGCTCATCTTCATCTGATGCTCCGGAAGATTTTAGTGTTGTAGAACGAGTAGATTGTGATCGGGACGTCATAGCCTTGATGGTCCGCATCTTGGCCTGTTCACGTTGCGGTACCATCGTAGCCTGATCAACGGCCTCGACTGAATCACCAGAAGGTTGATCCTTCTTATTCAGATAGGCAATCACAATGTCACGTTCGTCGGGCGTGATGCTGGCCAAAGCGGAGTTCTTCAACTTCACCCCCGCTTGGTTACATTCATCGATCAGCACTTTGCTGTCCATTCCCAACTCTTTTGCAAGAGCAAAAATACGTATCTTCAACAGCTCTTCTCCCGTGAACAATTCTGCAATCCGTTTTTAAATTCAGTGAAATTCAAACGAATCACCTGATGAGACAACTGCCTCATAAAACTTACTCGTAATAAACGCTTTATTCCTGCTTTTCAGTAGACTCTTCTGTAGTATTCTCCGCATTCACCGGTACTTCTTCAGTAGCGACGACTTCATCTGTCTTTGTCTCGGGTTCAGCAGCGGCTTCCTCCGCGACGACACTCTCTTCAGCTTCAGTTTCGACGACTTCATCTGTCGTTGACTTGGATTCAGCAGAGGCTTCCTCCGCGACGACACTCTCATCAGCTTCCGAGCCGCTCACTTCAGCCTCAGATTCAGTCGCGGCCGGTTCTGAAGTTGCTTCAACTTCGGTAGCGACAGATTCCTTTTCGGCTGTGGCTTGCGGATTATTTTTCTTGGCGGCGCGCATTGCATCTTCTTCTGCTTCGACACGCTCACTTTCCCGATCTGCAACTTCCACAATCTGTGTGCATTGCTCAGCGGTCAGACCACCTAGTTCTGCCAACTGGTCTGGCTCGATAACGGATAAATCGTAGTAACTGAAAAACCCCTGTGAGACCAGGCTTTCAGCCAATTCTTCGGAAACTCCGGGGATTGAAGAAAATGCTTCTACTGTTTTATCCAACTGTTCATCCAACTCGCTTTGAGTCATCACTTCAATATCCCAACCGACCAGCTTGGAAGCCAGACGCACATTCTGCCCTTTTCGACCAATTGCCAGAGGAAGTTGATCCTCGCGTACGAGAACAATCACACGCCCTAACATCGGGCACAAAATGACGTCTTCCACTTCCGCAGGTTGTAATGAGTTCGGCACTAGAACCTGTAAAGAGTCATTCCAGCGGACAATATCAATCCGCTCGCCGGCAAGCTCATCTACAATATTCTTAATCCTGGCTCCTCGCATTCCCACGCAGGCTCCCACGCAATCGATGCTACTGTCCATACAGGATACTGCTACTTTGGATCGATAGCCAGCTTCGCGAGCCAACGAACGAACATCAATAATTCGATCCGAGACTTCAGGAATTTCCAGTTCGAATAATCGCCGCACCATATCCGGATGAGTTCGTGAGAGAATCACCTTTACCCGGCTACCCGCTTTACGTACATCCAGCACAATCGCACGCGCACGATCACCGACCCGAAACGATTCACCGGGTATCTGTTCGCCTCGCGGTAGAATGCCTTCTATTTTTCCCAGGTTGATCAGCACTGCCCCACCTTCGACTCGCGAGACGCTTCCCGAAACCGATTGATGTTGCATTTCCAGATATTCATCAAAAACAGAATCTCGTTCCGCTTCACGAATTTTTTGGATCATGACCTGCTTGGCTGTTTGTGCCGCAACACGCCCCAGAATTTCACCTAGAATATCCTGAGCCAACTTTTCCTCATCACAAAAAACGGTCGGTTCACCTGAATCACGGTCAATATGGACAGAAAGTTCATGGTCATCTCCGAAGTGCCTGCGCGCAGCCGATAAGATTGCCTGTTCAATCCCACCAAACACGATCTCTTTATCAATGCTTTTATCGCGTTGAATGGCATCAACAATCCTGAGAACTTCCTTACCGTCCATAATTGTGTTTCCTTCATTCGACAGTTGCTAAGCTCAACTGACTCGAAAACTACTTCAAACAAGACCTGAACCAGTCAAATCTATTTCTCCTGACACTGTTGAATACCCAAATTCAGCAGTACCACCATTAACAAAAAAAAGCGGGAACATGCCCACTTTATGACTACCATCACTACCGTATAACGGTAGCCTGGCAGAGCCGTAATTGTCATTAAAGAAATAACAAATCACGACAATCGGATTGGTGAGCTAAAGCTCGAGTTCCAACCAGCCTACATATCAGAGGACTCCATTCGAGTTTACGAATGCCGATTTATCACAAAGAAACAAACAGCCACATTGGCTTGTTCCCCCTTGCAAACACACTGAACACCAGTATGCAAAACAATTGCGCATAAGGCATCCCACAGAGGATACCCTATTATCCACTGAAATTAATCTCCGCGCGCTCAGATGTCAAGCACCGCAGGCAACTATTTCAGAACGACTTAGTACCTGTATTCGAGAATCAGACCACAGAGCCGAATACTGTTTCTATTTACAGGTAATAGCGACCCGTCAAACCTATTTAGAATCAAAAATCGGATCTGCCACGTTTCGGCCAATTTCTTCAGATGTGGAAAGATTGATCTCCATCAAAATCGAAATCTACTATAGTATTGGAATGAATTCTCGGATGAAGCGATTACTTTTCGATTTTGCCGGGTTAGTTATCAGGAAAACATCTCCACACTTCTGAAGGACGGTCCCATAATGTCACGTTTAATCCCGCTTTTGATTTTCTGCATCGGATTCCCCATCACCGCGGCTGCACAGCCAACTGCACCAAACGACCCTTTTGCCCAACAAAAAATAGCCGCTGATCAAGCTCAGCAAAAAGGCGATTATGCGAAGTCTATTGAACTGACATCGCAAATTTTGCAACAAAAGCCGGATGACCATATCGCCTACTATCTGAGAGCCAGTGCGCGCGTGGAATCAGGCAGAGCACAGGGAAATGCAAAAACCATCAGAGACGGGATCGGCGATGCACGTGAAGCTATCCGGTTCAGTCAAAATCAAAATGTGAATTACTATCTGCCATATCTCTACGGAATGATAAATCTGGCTGTCATGGAAAACAAAAAGAGTCATGGAGAGACAGCCTTAGGTGTTGCCAATCAAATTCTGGTCCGCCCGAATCTGACTGCTGAAGAACGAGCCAATTTCCACTATCAGCGAGGGATGATCTTTCTACCTTTGAATAAACCACAGGAAGCCGCGAAAGACTTCACCGAAACAATTAAACTTTCCCCTAACCATTTTGCAGCTTTACTGGCACTGCCAGATGCTTATGCATTAGCTGGAAATAATGAAATGGCGCTCGCCAGTTTTAATCAGGTTGCACAAAAACAACCTGATTCTCCAGTTGTTTACAACAACCGCGCCATGTATTTCCAACAACAGGGAAAACTTCAGGATGCCATCAATGACTTCTCCCGCGCGATTCAGATCGATCCTAAATACCACCATGCCATTACAAATCGAGGCTTTGCATACCTGGAAGGCGGTAAACCCGAGACAGCTGAAGCAGATTTGACACAATCGCTCTCTATTGCCCCAAATCAACCATTCGTCCTGGGAATGAGAGGAGAGGCGCGGCTTCTGCAAGGAAAGATTACTCAGGCCATCGAAGATCAGAAACAGGCGGTGCAACTAGATCCGCAAAATGCGGCCCTGCGTTCTGACTTAGGATTTTCCTACTTTTTCAGTCAGAATTATCCTGCTGCCATTACCGAGTTCAACCTGGCGGCAAAGCTAGCTCCGGAGCAGATGAAAGTATTAAATCCCTGGATTTACCTGGCAATGATTCGCAGTAACCAAAAACCTGCAGCAGATGCAAAATTTCAATCGGTTCTTGCACAAAAACCAGACTCACGCGATTCCGTTGACAATCTCCTGGCTTATTTAATGGGTGCGGTTACTCAAGCTGATCTGATTAAATCCATCGACCTCAAAGACCAGGAACGCGCAAAAGCCCAAACTTGCGAAGCATACTTTTTCATCGGGCAAAAAGCCCTCCTTGCCAATGACAATGCAACCGCCACTCAAAATTTTCAGCAAGCCCTCAATACCAACATGAAGAATCTGTCGGCATATCGTGGTGCTCAATACGCACTCAAAAAGTTTTAACCTGTGGCCAAGTTTAGCTTAGCATCTTGAATCCCATTTGAACCGAGTGCCATAGAATGAAAGGCGCTATGCTGAAATGGAATGCGATCAAGAAAAAAGCCCCGGGAAGCGTTACATTGCTTTCCGGGGCTGATTATTTTTATTGCCCAATCTGGTAATTTCACGGACAGATGATTTCACGCACCGCAAATCACGGAAGCGCTGGCTTGCCCGAATGTCGTAGAGCTGATTTTCAAAAACAGTTTGTTATTTGTTGCCAGAGGTTCATTTCGAACCACATTCAAAGGGCAATCTGCATCGGGTGTTTCATAGTTTAATGTCGCGGGAATCACACCCTGCTTGAGAGCAACCAGCGAACCACTGGCTTCGACAATTCCACAGCCAGACCCGGAATTTCCAAAGTAACTTTTAAGCGCCGTCACTGGAATTTCTGTGGCTTGATCCCCAAAGACATCCTGAATCGCCTGAAACTCTAAAACATCAAAAACCTGCTCTCCCAGGCCATGTGCATTGATATGGCCGATATCACCCGGCTCGACCCCGGCATTTTTCAATGCCGATTTGATCGAGTTGGACATTGCCGCTCGCATATTAGCTGTTCCATCCCGATTGATGACACACGAGGCACCAGAACCTAAAAGCTCACCCCAAATTTTTGCGCCACGATTTTCCGCATGCGATTTTTCTTCCAAAAGCAGTGAGCAAGCTGCCTCACCGACAACCTGACCTGTCCGCGTATTGTCAAAGGGACGAGAACGTTGAGAAAACTCGGCTGGCGAGTCTGCCAACTGATCCCAGAATTTGGCATGTATCGACTTGATCTCATGCACCCGAGTTCCCGTCACACCCGCAATCATCACATCAGCCCAGCCACGTTCTATGACGCGCTGCGCTTCCCCCAACACCAGATTACCAGAGGCTTCTGCTTGTGTAATTGAGTTGCTTGGCCCACGTGCATCAATAATGATTCCAATATGGCACGCTGGCATGTTAGGTAGATACTTCAATAACCACAGCGGTTCCATCTTAGGCAACCCATCGGCGCCCCATCGTTTGTATTCGAATTTGGACCCATCAGAACTGGCAACGCAAGCACCAAAAAGCACTTCAGGCGGGCTTAACATTAAATTGGCGCCGAATTCGATTCCGAAGCGTTCGCTATCGACTGCTTCCAGATCCAATGCAGAGTCTTCAACCGCCAGATTTGCGGAAGCCACTCCCAATTGAATTTCGCGGCACATGACCTTCAGGCTTCTCCGCTGATTCTTAAGATACTGTTTTTTGATCGTACTGGAATTGAAATCAGAAACTTCGCCTACACAGGTATCTGGTGCTGCCAGATAGGCATATAATTCTGATTTTTTAATGCCCGATTTACCCGACATCAAACTCTCTTGAAACGCGTCCACTCCGATCCCGATAGGACTGAGAATACCCATCCCCGTTATCAGAATTCGTCGTTTTGAATCTGTATTCATTTGAATCTCTTTAGAAAGTCCCGCTTACACACTTTGACAGTTGCTTTGAATCATGTACTTTTATCGTAGAACACATTCATCCCAGAACAACCCCCCTACAAGCAAGAGGCCAAAAAACCTGTGCATGTAGGTAAGAATTCAGAAAGAATATGGTTTTTAGACTCTGGAGTTTTCCACTTGATTTCTACTTTATTGACCCAGCTTTGCTGCAGAAAACCAGCGAGTATACACGATTCAGACCCTAGGAAACACCTGTAACAGGGGATAGCTAAGACAATCGACGCATGATTTTCAACCCTGAAGCAACACTCAGCTAAAGAATTATTCGGGAAAACTCTACTTCTCCACGAATGTGCTGAAAACGACCGCCCTCAATAATCATGCGATCAGTGACTTCGACGATTCTATCAAGAAGGCACTTAAGGAGCTTTTTGCAGGACCAGACAGGCATTATGCCCGCCAAAGCCAAAGCTGTTCTTCATCACCCGCTCAATTTTCATCTCGCGTGGCTCATTCGGGATGTAATCGAGATTACACCGTTCGTCAGGTTCATCAAGATTGATGGTCGGAGGTCCAACCTGTTCCTGAAGTGCTTTCATAGCAACGACAAATTCCACACCCCCAGATGCCCCCAGTAAATGGCCTAAATGCCCTTTTGTACTGGAAACAGGCATCGATTTCACTCGCGCGCCAAAAACAGAATTGATCGCAGCTGTTTCTGCTACATCACCCAAAGGTGTGCTGGTCCCATGTGTATTGATATAATCTATGTCGTCGGTATTCAATCCGGCATCTTTAATGGCATGTTGCATGGCACGTGCCGCTCCACGCCCCTCAGGATCCGGAGCCGTCATATGAGTCCCATCAGCTGACATTCCATACCCAACGAGTTCTGCCAGAATGGGAATGCCACGCTTTTTGGCATGTTCATATTCTTCAAGCACGATAATCCCGGCACCTTCTGCCATCACAAATCCGTCACGATCGCGGTCAAAAGGACGACTGGCTGATTGAGGATCATCATTGCGAGTCGACAGAGCATTCATGCGGGCAAAGCCGGAAAGCCCCATCGGAGTCACGGCAGCTTCGCTACCACCTGTTATCATGATATCGGCTACGTCATGCTGAATCAGCTTAAATGCGTCTCCAATTGCGTTTGTCGCAGACGCACAGGCTGTCGCAACTGCGCTATTTGGACCTTTTAAACCATAGGTAACAGAAATATTTCCGCTAGCAGCATTCACCATCAACTTGGGAATCATAAAAGGAGAAACACGAGCGGGACCCTGATTGTAAAGACGATCGTGCTGACTTTCGATTTCATTCAGTCCGCCAATCCCACTTCCCACCAGAACGCCTCTGCGGTAAGGATCACCTTCAAAGTCTTCCAATTGAGCCTGCCGATAGGCTATATGAGCACCAACCAGACCAAACTGCACAAAGCGGTCGACTCGTTTCAGCTCTTTTGCGGTGATATTGGTATAATCTGCGGCGTTAAAGTCTTTGATTTCGCCACCAAAACGCACCTTGTAGTCGCTGCAGTCAAAGCGTTCCACCAAACCTACGCCACTTTTCCCAGCGCATAATTTGTCCCAAAACTCTGAGACATCCAAACCCAGAGCCGTTACAACTGAAGCCCCCGTAACGACAACTCGCCTGCGCATTCTTGAACTCTTCCTACAATGACAAGACAGGACTCTATAAAAATCAAAACCAACAGTGCGTTTCGACTGAAGCTAGACTGCTAATGCTTAGCTGGCTTTCTCAGTGATATAACCAACGACATCGCCTACAGTTTTAATTTTGTCATAATCATCATCCGGAATCGTTACATCAAACTCGTCTTCAAATCCCATAACCAGTTCAACAATGTCCAATGAATCGGCTTTTAAGTCGTCGATAAATTTGCTCTCAAGCGTGATTTCTTCTTTAGGATGGCCCAATTGCTCGCTAACGATACCAACCACTTTTTCTTCGATTGACACTCTAATTCTCCTTCACCATCTTAGTGATTTTTAACTTTTTGTATGGCCGGAAACAGCTTTACCATACCAACTTGGATTGATTCGCAACTCGTCGTAGCGATGATATATCCTGTTTCCCTAATTATGTAAACCTTAAATTGAGACAAGAATTCTGAGTCTTATATACTTACCCAAAGTTATCTCATAATTTGATTGAGCTTACTTTTCCAGTCTGAGAACACCTGATTTATGGTTCTCAATCATTTTCTTCATTCGCTCTTCGTAAGTTGTTTTAGCACAGATCGATAGATTAGATCAAGCTCTGACTAACCTGGGGAAATGTACCTGATTACACCAGAGACACCCTGACTGAGTCATCCAATACCGGATTTCGACTCAAACTACCTTCCATCACTCAGGAATCATTGATTGTTTCGCACGAAATCTTACGATTGACTCGCTTCATTAATCCTTTGAGTACCTTACCAGGACCAATTTCATAAAATTCGTCGAAGCCCGCATCAAGCATCTTACGCAGCGAATCTTCCCAGAGAACCGGGCTGATCACCTGACGTATCAGTAATTCGCGAATCTCATCCGGATCTTCATGAATTTCCGCATCGACATTCGAAATCACCGGGATTTCAGGCTTTTTGAGACCCACTCCCCCCAATGCCTCTGACAACCGACTGTCGGCAGGTTTCATGATTTCCGTATGAAAGGCACCTGCAACCGCTAACGGAATTGCCCGGCCTCCCTCCTGCTCTGCCAATTCTGCTGCCCGTTCGCAGGCACTGTTTTCTCCGGAAAGCACGATATTTCCGGGGCATAAGTAATTGGCTATCCAAATTTTCCCCGCAGAAGAAGCCGCTGCACAGATCTCACTCACCTTTTCGCGATCCAGCAGCAAAACACTGACCATACCGGACGGATTGGCATCAGCGGCGGCCTGCATCGCTTCTCCACGACGCTGCACAACACGCAAGCCATCTTCAAATGTCATGGCTCCAGCAAAAACCAATGCCGTATATTCGCCCAGGCTTAAACCAGCTGCCATCTCACAACCTAAGACTTTATCGGGAGAATCAGCACGTAACATTTCCAGAGCGGCCAGACTGGTCACAAACAACGCGGGCTGGCTGACAACCGTGGAATCCAGATCTTCACTGGGACCTTCGAAACAAATCTTGGCCAAATCATATTGAAGTATTTCAGCTGCTCGATCAAAAAGTTCCTGCGCCGCCGGGTATTTTTCGACAATCGTTTTGCCCATGCCGAGATGCTGAGCACCTTGACCGGGAAATAAAAAAGCGATTCTGCTCACGAGTCGATCCCTCTATTATCTATAAAAGTGCGCTGAAACAATTGAGTCGTGTCAGGACACAGGTTTCTGTGCTAAATGTTCGGCAATTTGAGAGTTAATGCCGCGATCCTTGAACATGGCACTCCCCCTTAAGGCATTGGAGATGGAATGGGCATCACTCGAACCATGACAAATGATACAGATACCATCAATTCCCAACAGAGGGGCTCCACCCGTCTCGTGATAGCGAAACCGCTTACCCAGATCTTGAAATGCCTGCTTTGCCTGATTTCGTTCCACATCCAGACTGCCCAGAATATGCTTTGAAGCAGCCTGCATCAGGAAATCTGCCATTCCTTCACTGACTTTCAACACCACATTCCCCACAAATCCTTCACAAATTAAAACGTCAGCCTCGCCCTGATAGAGACCTCGTCCCTCCACATTTCCGACAAAGCTGTCTTTCAAAGGACTCTCATTCAATAGCTGGAACGTTTCCCGATAAAGATCATTCCCCTTAACGTCTTCGCTGCCAATATTAATCAACCCGATCTTCGGAGATTCGATATGCAGCACTTCGCGGGCATAAATTTCACCCATGACGGCATATTGATAAAGGTGTGAAGGACGCGCCGAAGGGTTGGCACCAACATCCATGAGAACAGCATGACCGGCTGTTGTCGGCAAGGTAACCGCGATACCAGGACGTTTGACTGACTTCAAAAACAGCCGGGTTTTCAAGCCTGATGCGACCACTGCCCCGGTATTTCCGGCACTGACGATGGCATCCACTTCACGAGCAGCCATCAATTTCCAACAGATTGAAATCGAACTGTCCGGCTTTTGACGCATCGCTTCTGTTGGTTTTTCTTCCATGCCTACGACTTGACTGGCATGCGAAACCGAAAGGCGATCTCCCTGATAGCCGGAAGCTTCGATCTCTGCTTCGATTTGATCCTGAGGACCAACTAATGTAACACACAGCGCAGGATCTGCCTGCAATGCCGAGATTGCGCCTTCGATATTCGGTTTGGGGGCAGCGTCTCCCCCCATAGCATCCAGTGCAATCCGCATTGAGGTTTAGTCCTCAGTATCAACAAGGGTACGACCCTGATAGTAACCGCAATGAGGGCAAATAGCATGGGTAGGGGACGCGGTTCCACACTGTGGACAGTAAGTCGGCTTGCTAGCCTTGATACCATTATGACTGCGTCTCTTACGAGAATTGGATTTGGACATCCTTCTTTTAGGAACTGCCATGAAAAAGACCGCCTTAAAACACCTGACTTAACTTAAACTATACGTGTAACACAACTTAACGTTAATTATTCATCCTGTGAGCGCACGGAGACCTCTCTTACCAGCTTTTCTGACAGGAATCGAACATACTATGCATTTTTCAAAACAACTGTCAAGCTACAGGACCCAGAACAGACGATATCAAAAGTGATAATTCTATTTTAAAACCAAAGATTAAGACATCAGTACATTTATTGCTTAGCTAAATACTCAGGAAATCGAGAATCGCTATGATGGATCATCGTTTCAAATCACTTGTCTGGCAGCATTTTCTGCTCAGCCTCTCTATCTTAACTCTGACTCTCTCTGCAAACGGGAATCTGGCAGCCCAAACCAAAGACAGTCCTGCCACACCCCAGAAAATGACTCCCACAGAGTTACAGACTTTTGGTAGACAGATCCAGGAAATCATCAGTTCTCAGAATCCTGATAAATTTCGGGCCTTATTCGACTGGAAAACGTTCGTTAACAGAGTCCTTACAGAATACGAACAGAATCCTGCGGTGAAACAGGCGATTCAATCACTCCGTCATCAACTCGAAACATCTTATACCGGCAGTAATCAGGGAATCGACACAGAAATCCTGAGCGAAATCGTCAATGGCGGTGACTACCGTTTTCTAGCGATGCGAAAAGAGCAGGATCAGTATAAAGTCATATTCCGCTTTCTCACTCCCGAAGGAAGCTTGAACTACCATGCCCTGATCATCAAGAAACAGCAATCAGGCGAATTAAAAATCATTGACATCGACAGCTTCGCGACAGGCGAGTTGATATCTCAATCCCTGAAACGACTCTACCTGCCAGAACTTTATAAAGCACATTTGAGTGTGAAAGATAAACTCAACCCGCAGGAAATCAGCCGAATCGTCGGCCAGAAAAAACGATATGATTTTCTCACCACGTCCAATGAAAAAAACGATCCGTTTCAAGCATACCAGACGCTTCCCAAACAATACAAAATGGAAAAACCCGTCCTGCTTTTATTGGCGCATGATACCATCGCCAAAGAAAACCAGAAAAAATATCTGCAAGTGCTCAACGTCTTACGAAAAAATCATCCAGGCAATCCGACCGCTGAGCTCTTAAGTGTCGAATACTTCTATTTAATCGGCGAATTTAACTCGGCTCTCGAATCCCTCGATCATCTAAGCGACGCGCTCAAAACCGTCGACCCTTATCTCTATTCTCTCCGTGCAGAAATCCTGATCGAAACGGGAGACATCAATCTGGCCGGAAAATATGCCGGAAAAGCAGCCGAAATTGAACCAGATCTGCTGCACCCCTATCTGAATCTGATCAATATTTCGGTGATGCAATCCAGCTTCGATGATACCGTCAAACAACTGGAGACCTTAAAAACCAAATTCGGTATCAATTTAGAAGATCTGGACCTGAGCGAACTGGAAAACTATTCCAAACTGATGAATTCTCCTGAATTCAAAAAGTGGCTGGCCAGCCAAACAAAATAATACCGCGAAAAGGGGCCTGAAATTACAGACAGCACACTATCTTGATGTAGTCTGTTTCAACGGGGGCAGTACATCGCATTTTTTCAGTGCCAGCAAAGGATAGAACGTTCCGCTATAGGTTATGAAATGCCAGCGGTCGGTATTTAATGAACGTGTCCACCATCGACCCGATTCTCGCTGATGGGTCAGCAACCACTTGATCCCTTTTTGAATCGATGGATCATTCGCGGGCACACCAATTTCACGTAAGACAATGATCGCCAGACCCGTTTGATGTCCGTCACTGCTCAAATTCTTCCAGCTGTTCGCACTCTTATCAAACTCGGGTTCTGCCCGTAATTTCTCTGCACGATTACCCTTCCCCCAGGCTTCCGGAGCCGCAAACGTTCGAATCGACCAGCCACCGTCGGCCAGTTGATGCTCTCGAACCATCTGAATCAACGCACGCTTCTTCTCTGCACTGATTAAGTCTGGATAGCGGGCCGCCGTCCATAACAAAATTAAACGACCATAATCATGCGCGGGCTCTGTCTTCTGTAAGTATTCTTTCAGACGATCCACACCCGCCTGTAATTCTTGATCTTTCAATCCAGCCAACCAGCCTGGCGCAGAACTAAGAGCACGCGCAGCGACCGTAGCCCCTTGAAAATTACTCGATTCAAAAGGAGGCCAGCAATCCGTATTGCCCCAGCTTCCATCTTTCGACTGCAGGCTAAGCATAAACCGCAATGCTTCATCAGTCTCAGGCGATACTTTTTTGCTGACATGCTGATCCCACTCTGCCAGCCCGGCTGCGATATAAGCAACCTGCGTAGGTCGAATGCCACTCAACTGTTTTTCCCGATCCATGGCTTTCAGTTTTCGTAACTCCGTAATAAAGAAGTCACGATTCTCAACAGCAGGCGGCCCCATCTCCAACGTCAGCTCTGGACGAGAAAACAGATACAATCCATTCGTATGACAGCTCACACATTTTCGCTGCTTCGTCCAGGCAATACTCCCCTGCTCCAGATAACGATCCGCCCGCTCTAACGAAAATTCCTTGAGAATCGGCTCATCAGCTGTCGCTTCCGGAATCGCGATTTGCTCGTGCTTGTACTGAAATTTTTTGTCTTTGACAGGCTTCTCTGCCATAATCAATGAACAACACATACAACTCGCCAAACTAAATGCAAAGATTCGAAAACAGCTCATCAACCTGACTCCCTGAAAAAGTACAGCCTCGGCTTACCTGAAATTTTTGCTCTCCCTAATCAATCAGCATATCTACATATTTTCAATTCCACCACTCAAAACTGCCATAAATCAAAAACTGATTACAACGAACGAACCATTTGATCCCGCGATCCGATTTTCCCCTGAAAATACAGCACTTGACAGCCACTTGCCCTTGGCGATTATGCGTTGTTACGCGTCGCGCGCGAGTGAGAAATACAATCACTGAAGCAAACAACAGCAGTTCAAATTCAACACGATAAAAGCCCCTCGTTTCAGAAAAGTGGAGTTCAACATCTCTTGAAATCGTTCCCAATGATCACCAGTTATCGACCGCGTTCGGTCGCCTGTTAACCGCGTATCGACACCATCAACCACTCATCGCGCAACAAAAGAATCTTGACACCCACGCGCCATTCAACAGAATCATCCACAGTCAAGCCAATCACAACCAGCACAACGCAACACCAGCCGTACACCCGAATAAAATTCAGGCCAGGCGCAATGAACAGGAAACCCGGAAGTATCGAAGAAGTGAAAAAAGAAAATTCCATAACAAAAAAGCAAACGTTGCACCCACAGGGTTTAACAGCAATACTTTTCGTGTCTTTCGTGATTTTCGTGGTAGAAAAAAATCGATCATGAAGTCGGCTTAACCAACGCACAAACAAAGATTCTACACAATAGCAACAAACAGAGAGCAGATGAAAATCCTGCAGTACTGCCGTTGGAAAATGACAGCCGAATTAAGAACAAATAGATCGGGAATAATCAAACGTTGCTTTGATTCTTCTTTAAGGAACTGAAACTGATGTCTGTCCGACGCATTTTATGGTTACAGGCTTTCTTATTAATGGTTTTAACTCTGCTACATCGATTTGGAAACTTAGATTATCTCAGAGTACCTAATCTTCTCTATCAGTTAATTACGGGAATACTAGCCTTATATTCTGTTTACCTTTTTCCGATTATCGCGATCACACTTCTCCTTCGCAGAAAAGAAGGAGAATTAACAGACTTTCAAATCACATGGTCCATTCTCGCAGGAGTGCTGCTGTATTTTATTTCCTTGTTGATTTTCCTGCCATTGGTACAATAACGAAACCAGAATAGCAGCTGAAAACGTTTGAGGAAAAGCAATCACTCCACACTGGACACAGGGGGTTCTTCCAAGGTCAAATAGGTAGCTAACAAAAAAACAAAGCCACTACATCGTTAGCCTCTCACAGGCCTCGGAGCATAACGTGACATCCCAACACGAACGACAGAAAATCAACAACTGGCCCGTAGCGCGTAAGATCCTGTGGATAATTCTGTTTCTCTGCGCTCTGAGCGTATTTGGTCCCGGGTACTTCGCTGCTTTGAGGCCCGCCGACGGACAGATCTTAGACTTCTTCAAGGAATGGGCTGCTGTAAAGAACCGATTGGCTGACATGCCCGTCTATGCCGATCAGGAACAAGCGCTGCAGAAGCATCTCGATCTTAAACTCACAAATCCCGACAGTTTTTTCGATCGGTACAACGCACACCCTCCCACAGCAAATTTGATTTGCTTCCCGTTTGTATTCTTGACTTATCAAGATGCACACTTTGCCTGGAATCTCGTCTCAATCGGCCTGCTCTGCCTGATCTTGTACTGGATTGTAAAAGAACTCAAGATCCAGATGTCTGCCTGGACAACACTCGCACTCATCACCTTGCTCCTAGCCTGTGACCCGCTCCAGCAAAGCTTGATTCAGGGGCAGTTAAACCTGTTACTGGCGTTCCTCATGGTTGTCGCATGGCGCGTAGGGAAGTCAGGGAATTCTTTCGGTTCGGGAATTTGTCTCGGACTCGCAACGGCAATCAAAGTCTATCCAGCATACTTGTTTCTCTATTTCCTGGTGCGAAAGGACTGGCGCGCTTTGGCTGGGGGAATCGTATCATTGATTCTCATCACCCTGTTGACGGCAGCTGTCTTTGGAATCGAAGCCTACCGCGATTATGTGACTGTTGTCATACCTCTAATTGGCGGCGTGTCTAATACAAACAACTGGGGAAATTCATCCCTGCTTGCATTCTGGGAACGACTCTTCGTCCAATCAACGCCCACGATCCAACCTCTTCTCGATTCTCCGATTCTACTGAAAATCACTGTCTGGTCTTCGTGGGTCATCGTCACGATGCTCGCTGTTGCAGCAATCTGGAAGACGCGAACCGAAAAATTCAGCGAACAGGCATATGCCATTACCATCGTCGCCATGCTGTTGATGGCTCCCACTACATGGCACCATTATTTTATCATTCTGTTATTTCCAGTTGGACTGCTACTGGCTCTATATCAACCTCACTCTGGTAAACGTTGGATCGTAAACCTCACAATTGCTGCGCTGGTGATCAGCCCCCGCATCGTCTGGTTTCTCATGATACGTGTAAAAAAAACGGCGGATACTACAGCCATTATGACATGGGAACACGGCGGCATGGAAGCATTACCCTGGCAATCGCTCACCGCACTCTCCTATCAGTGCTACGCACTACTCATCATCATCGCATTGCTCTGGCCCACCACACAGCATCTGACAGAAGACTCAACTTGAGAAACACACATTTAGTTCTGTTTCCCTGACCTGCGTTATCCGCAACACCATACCCATTGCTCCAACGCACAAGCACAACAGGCGTAAGCCCGAAACTAATATGAATCTTCCTAATCGAGTTCTGCCTGATCCAAGCCATGTTTACGGCGGATTTTATCACAGTACGACCCCTCTACAAATCTGGAGATGAAGAGTACCGGAAGCGAAAGGATGGCGGAATTCAAAAATGCGGCTCCAAAACTCAGAATGATAAAAGATTCTGTTGAAACTTTTCTGGTAACGGTTCCCCAACTGATCAACAGGAATAGTACCATGTACACAGAAAGAAAGATCACAGAAAAAGGTGTAAAAATGGGCTCAGGCTGACAATGGCGATGGGCAAAGAAACCTTCATAACCCGCTTCGATCGCCCGGCGTTGTTCACTTTTAAAATATCGATATGAAAAATAAGCAAACGTCATGAATGAACCGGTTGCCAGAACGCGAAAAAACCACTTCGGCGATACTCCCATTGAATCGAGAAGACTTCCTAACAGCGTCACCGAAATAGCAATTGGCGCCATCAGTAAAAGTAATACGACAAAAAGACGCATGATTCTGTCAGGGCCAGCTTCCAGTTGTCCTGCTTTATACTCCAGATCGTTGCGAATACCATCATTCCCAAATGATGAGGCCTGCGATCTTAGCCTCTGCGCCTCTTGATGTCGGGCTGCAGATTCCTCAGAAGTTTCAACGGCCAAAACAAACCACGATGCAAGGTTTAAGCTCTTCAATAGAAATGCATCAAATTTTCGAAACATATCATGATCTCCGTCTGAAAAGAAAAAGAATTCAATCGTTTTGCAATGCCCTTTGAATGGGCTGTGACTGGCGCTACATCAAACACCTCGTTTTCAAATCTGCTTAAGAGGGCTAAGAGCCGCCAGGTCTGAACGGTACTCTCATTGCAGTAACTTTTGATTTGACTTTATTGGAACCGATTCTAAGTGAACCGTGTTTTCGTCGATATTTTTACTCGTCGATGGAACGCCAGCGCAACTTATGGAAGGTTGTTTTTCCGTGACCATGACTCACGAGCAGCATCGTGCCCTCTAGACTTTTGGTGATGGTTTGAAAATCACTACTCAGTCTGGAAATGGCTCCCTGCCAGGAGTAGAGCTTTCTCCCATCAGTAAATATCGACTCATTTACCTGCCTTGAGTGGTATGTCATCAACCAGCGGGAACTGTAAAATCCGTTCGTATTCAACGCGTGTTGTTTCTCCATTACCAAAAGCAATAATCCCGGGGAAGATAGAACACTCAGTCAATGCACGCTCTAATTCGACAGGGTCACCACACTGTTGGCCGTTGAGAAAGACGGTAATCTTGCGACCTTCTAACAGGATATGTAAACGGTCCCAGCTACCCAGACCATTTGTTGGTACCTGTTTGGTCAACACCGTTTTCTTGGGAGTGGAAGGACCGGGACTAAAAATAAGATCGGGGCCGATCACTAACTCCCCATTTCTCATCGAAACGTGAAAACCATATTTAAGGTCATGGTCGTGAAATGTCTGCAACCAGCCATAGCCTTTCACCAGTCGAACATCGATTTGAATCAGACCGCTGGGGGCCGCCTTACTCAGGTACCAGAACCAATAACCAAAGCGTTTCGAATTTTGCGATTTGTATTCGATGATCGAGCGGCCATCGCGCTGTTCTCGCAGCCAATTCTCATTCTTGTCATATATTTCATTCTTTTCGTATTCCTCTTCAAGCACCGGTTTCTGTTTCAGGAGTTTGAGGAGACGTGGATCTGTCATTTTGAATGTTTGGTCCAGGTTTTCTGGAAGAGCGAACCTGAGAATCCGTTCGTATTCCACTTTAGTAATACTTTTTTTGCTCTCATTCAACGCACCCGGACAGACATTGTAACTTCCCAGGTCAAACTTTAATTTTACCGGTTCCCCACATTGTTTGCCGTTGAGAAACACGGTAACAGTCCGTCCTTCAATCAATACGTGCAGCCGGTCAAATTGATTCAGACCATGCGTCGGAGCCGTAGAATCCAGGTCTCTCTCGCGGGGCCAAAGTGTTTTTTTTCGTTCTGGTGAAAAGAAGGAAGGCCCGACCCTGATCCTGCCTTCTTTCAATTCGATTCGAAAGCCGACCCGATGCTCATCATTGTGGAACACCACCACCCATCCAGATCCTTGCGTTGTTCGAACATCAACCTGGACCAGACCTGAACCTTGATGACTGGCCCAGGACCAGGACCCATTGATAAATCCAAGCTCTGATTCAACGAACATACGGTCATCCCGCATTTCATACACAAATGAATTCCTGTGTTCGGGCTTACGTATAAAATCAAATTCCTGAACTTTAACCGGTTCCTGCTTTAAGATTTCGCTCAGACGTGGATCAGTCGTTTTGAATGTTTGATCCAAATTATCAATCAGAGGGAACTGGAGTACCCGTTCGTACTCCACTTTAGTGATACTTTTACCGCTTACATTCACAGCTCCTGTACAGACCCGATAACTACCCAGATCAAAATCCAATGTTATCTGGTCGCCGCATTGTTTACCGTTGAGAAATACGGTAATGGTTCGTCCTTTAATCAGAACATGCAGTCGGTCGAACTGATTCAGACCATGTGTCGGAGCCTGCTCGATGAGTGTTCTATAAACGGGCGTTAAAGATTTTGAGCGGGGACCAAAAATAGAGGAGCCGAAACTCAAACTGCCATTTTTCATTTCAAAACGAATACCACGATTTTGAGGGTCATTGTGGAATACCACCATCCAACCACATCCCTCAATAGTTCGAACATCGATCTGGGCCAGACCCGAACGATAATGATCGGTGGACGGCCAGGCCGCGTGAACATTTCCACGCTTTGATTCAATGAAATGACGACCATCTCGAACAGAATGAAAAAACGCACCATCTTTCTCGAGATTACGTTTAAAATCAAATTCCTGAACGTCAACCGGTTTCTGCTTCAAGATTTCTGCAAGACGGGGATGTACTGGAATTGCTTCCATAGAATCTTGCGGATCAACACTGCGATTCTTCTGATTGATTTTTCCGATATCTTCCGGTGGAATCAGCAGCGGGATCCTCACATTATCCTCGACGATATCCTTGGAAAACTCTCCACCTAGAAATGGATAGTCTCTCTGACTAACTTTAATAGAGGGATTCGTTCTGACATTGAAAATCGTATCTGGATGAAAGCTTCTAAATCGCTCTCGCCCCGGTTTTGTCACTTTCGTCCATCTGACATCAAGATTTGCAATCTTCGCTTTCGTCTGTTTGGCAAATTCAAGCAATCCCTGATCGGTCAAGTCAGAATGAGCCAAGCTTAATGAATCAATGCGAACAGCATCTTTCAAATGAGGCAGCAACTGATCGGCATTGTTAATCTTCGAAGCAACGATTCTTTGATATGTCCAGGAAAGTCTGGGGATTGATTCCCAAAATGCTTTTGTCGTTCGACTCGTTTTCTCTATCTCCAACGTATGAAACCGACAGGCAGAAACCCCATCCCAGACTCCTGATTTTCGATTGTTAATATTAGTACCCTCCAATATACAACCAGCGGCAGCAAATGTTTTGGCAATCGGGGTAACGGGATCCTTGCCTATCAATTGTTTGTCAAAATGGATGAGCACTCTGATCCCCGGATTTTTCTGTTGCAGTTTCTCGACCTCTTTGGGATCAATCGATTTCACATCATACAGGGATAGAAAGCGGATTTGAGGATAATTTCCTAAACCGGTCAGATCTGGAACCTCATCAGCAGAACCACTAGAAAAAGCAATCGCACTCAGATTAGGAAATGCGGATAAAAATTTCCAATCATCATCGAGATGACGCGTTGAAATATGGAGAAACCGCACGTTTTTCAGTTCAGGTAACTTAGCCAACTGTGATGTTTTTAATTTGCAATTATAAACCCGCATTTCCCAGATGACTTCCCTCGCTTTGGCACGTAATTTGCGCCA
>NZ_CALEMX010000550.1 GCF_937910335.1 uncultured Gimesia sp.
CCTGGGTATGAAGTGTACTGAGTCACTTTCCTCTTCCAGAGGGCCGATTGATGGCTGAGGTAGGATAATAGCAACAAGCTTGATGAAATCACAATATAACGGGCGAAAAAAATCATTGTAAATTCATATTTTCTCTACTCTTAGTTAACTCCTGGTTAGAATCGCCCTCTATTCGAATTGAAGGATTCTTTCAGTGGGATCGCTGTGAAAAAGTCCTTTTGAACAGGTGCTTTGAGGATAGATTCATTTCATTGATCGGATCGAACGATTATGAATTGTAATCGTCGGTTGTGTACATTCCGTCAATATACCGCCAGAGATTGGGGTTTGGGTTCTGGGGTTTTAAGGCATCTGGTAATCGGTGGGGGCGAATATTGTCGTAACATTGCAGCATCGAAAAACGATGAATGGCGGCGGGAATTCCCACGGATGTGAATACGGGGTGACCCGTGGAGGGGTAAGGGCCGCCATGATTCATGGCAGGGCTGACGGCGACGCCTGTTGGCATTTTGTCGTTTAAGAGACGACCTACTTTTTGTCGCAATCCGGGAGCGATTTGATCGTATAGTGAATCATCATTGCCGCCGGTGTGACTGTAGATACAGCCTGTGAGATTTCCTTCGAGGCTCTCTGCGATTTGTGCCAGCTCTGCCTCTGTGTCGGCGACTACAAAGAGTGAACCGTTGCCGAATGCTTCTTCCTGTAAGGCCTCTGGGTTTTTGAGGAACTGGCTGCCGGTCACTTTTAATAATGTATTGGCACAGGAGAATCCGGGTCCGTCTGATGTATTGCCTCCGGTTAGGAGTGTGGCGCCGGCAGATTGAATCGCTTTGATTCCTGATTGAAAGCCTTTCTGGACTCCTTCGCCCAAGAGGATACCGGCAGGCGATTCTTCGAATTTTTGCACGACCTGTTGAATGAATGTGTCTGTCGCTGCACCAGATTTCAGAACCACTAAACCCGGATTGGTACAGAACTGGCCGGTTCCCATCAGGCAACTGCCTTTAAAATCTTCAGCGATTTCTGCACTTCGTTCGGTTAACGCTTCCGGCAGAATGAAGACGGGATTAATGCTGGAGAGTTCCAGGTAAACGGGTTTGCCCGCTTTGTCGGCTGCTTCTTTAATCGTTAATCCCGCGCTTCGACCGCCGGTGTAGCCTATGGCTCCCATCAATGGGTGTGAGACCATGCGACAGCCGTCTTCGTGGCTCGTGCGGTAAATGAGTTGGATGAATCCTGTTGGCATCTGTGTCGCTTTGGCGGCGGTATCAGCGGCTTCTGCGAAGAGTCGGGTTGTGCCGGGGTGTGAGGAATGTCCTTTGGCAATGACCGGGTTTCCTGCAGCAATTGCAGCAGCGAAATCGCCTCCTGCGATACTGTTGAAAGCGAAAGGAAAATTATTGGGTCCAAAGACGGCGACGGGTCCGATTGCGCCAAACATCGCACTGATGCCGGTAGCGGTATCGATTGTGGGTTGAGCCCATGAGCCTTCGCGGGCGTGTGTAGCTGCTTGTCTGAGTTGATTGGTTGTGCGGGGGAGTTCACCATCTCGTAAGCGGGGAGATGCGGGATAGCCTGTTTCCTGATTTGCTGTTTGAACTAAATCGTCGGTCCGTTTTTCGATTTCGTCGGCATAGGCTTCGAGAAAGCTGGCGAATCGTTCTCCTGGCCAACCACGCATTTCCTTCGAAGCGGCTGAAGCTGCCTGAATTGTTGATTCGATTTCTTCCCAGGGACTTACAGGAAAGCATGCTTCCAGGACCTCGGCTGTTGCTGGATTGACGGCTTGGAATGTTTTGGAGCCCTTTGAAGAAGTCCATTGTCCGTTAATAAGAACTGGTTGTATCTCCATGATCTATCCTTCTGAACCTGCTTTTAAGTCAGCAATTGGTTAAAATGTGTGTTGCATGATAGTTTACTCAAATCTGATCAAAGAAGAAGCCATCCACTCTAATGCAGCAATTTGACGTTGTGATACTGGGAGCCGGTTTTGGTGGCAGCTTGACTGCTCTTTTACTGGACCGAATCGGCTTATCAGTCGCATTGATAGACCGCGGAAGACATCCCCGCTTTTCGATCGGAGAATCCTCGACACCGATTGCCGGCTATTTGCTCAAGTCACTTTCTGAAGAGTATGATCTTCCACAATTTCAGCCATTTTGCAAGTATGGAACCTGGCAGCAGCGCTATCCGGATCTAGCTTGCGGCATTAAGCGGGGGTTCAGCTACTTTTCGCATGAGCCGAATCAAAACTTTCAGGCGAAACTGGAACATGGCAGCGAATTGCTGGTGACGGCGAACCATAGTGATCTGCTGGCCGATACGCACTGGTATCGTGCAGACGTTGATCATTTTTTTGCCGAAGAAGTACAGAAATCCAATGTTGTCTATCTGGATCAGACAGAAGTGAATTTGAAGCGGTCTGACGAATGGTCGATTAGAGGGGAAAGACTGGGGGATCGTGTTGACATTCGGGCTGCCTTTCTGATTGATGCTACAGGAGCTGCTGGAATGGTGCCTGAAGCTCTGAGGATTGAGCGGAAGACAGATTTTCAAACGAATTCGAGGGCGGTTTACGGACACTTCGAGAACGTGACTCCGTGGAGCGAGATTTTGAATCAGAAGCAGGTTGATCAATCTGATTATCCTTTTGACTGTGATTCGGCGGCGTTGCATCATGTGTTGCGAGAAGGCTGGATGTGGCAATTACGATTCAATAATGGAATTACCAGTACCGGTTTTGTGCTGGAGTCGGATCAGAACGAGGTATCGGCAGAACAGATCTGGGGAGAACTATTAAATCGCTATCCGTCAATCTATTCTCAATTTAATGGTGCGTCGATCATTGCGCCGGAATCGGGTCTCTGTATCACAAACAGATTGCAACGTGGCTGGAAAGAGTGTGCTGGTGAGAATTGGGCGTTGTTGCCTCATACGGCAGGTTTTATTGATCCTCTTCACAGTACTGGTATCGCTCATACCTTATGTGGAATTGAACGTCTTGTAGAACTGTTCAAGAATTACTGGAGGCAAAACGAGTTTACGGAAGCGTTAGCCGCGTATTCAGAATCGATGCAGTCTGAGCTGGCATTGATTGACGAACTTGTATCCTGCTGTTATCGGACTTTAAATCACTTTGACTTGTTTACTGTGAGTACTTTGTTTTATTTTGCCGCGGTAACCAGTTTTGAACATTTACGATGTCTTGAGGGAGACCGACCGCTATTTTTGTGTGCAGATGATGCTGGCTTAAAGCAGGCGATTAGTGACTGGCTCGTTTTGGTATCACGAATTCAATTAGAGGGAGACTGTGATTCGGATGAGATCAAACTGGCGGTATTCAAGGCCGAGCAATTGTTAAAACCCTGGAATCGGGTAGGGTTGTTTCATACCCGGTCTTCAAATATGTATCACTACACCGCGGCTCCGGAATCAGAGCCGCGGTGAATCAAGTGAAATTACTATCGGTTTCGACTTATGTAATAATCGGCGAACGCTTTTGTGCCAGTTCTTCCATCATGCTTTGGATGTTGGCGGTGATCTGATCCGGATTCGTTGCAATTCCGGTCATCATGGCAGCATTCCAGAAGAGTTGTCGGCCGCATTGTTTGATGAAGGAATGTTGGTCTTCATTGGACGAAAGTGTGCAAAGACGTTTGATTAAATCCGCATCAGGATTGATTTCCAGGATGCGTTTTGTCATCGGGAAGTCCTTGTTGTTCATGCTCAGTACTTTTTGCATTTGAGAGCTAATTGCTCCTTCGGGCACGACTAGACAGCAGGGGCTATCTGTCAAACGCTCGGATTTGGTGACTGATTCGACTTCGTCATTTAGTTCTTCTTTTAACAGGGAAAGCACTTTTTCAAATTCAGGTGATAAGGCTTCTTTCTCTTCCTCTTTTGATTCTGATTTTTCGTCTGATTCTGAATCAGTTTCTTCTTTACCGGGAAGTTTTACTTCTGAGGAATCAATGGAAACAATCTCGTAGTCTTCAAATTTCGCCAGATTAGAGAGGACAATTTCATCCATCGGGTCTGCCAGATAGAAAACTTCGACACCTTTTTTACGGAAGATTTCCAGGTTCGGGTTTTTGGCGATGGTGTTATAATCATGTCCGCCCAGGTAATAGATTTGTTTCTGATTTTCATCGGCCCGTTCGATATAGGCTTCTAGTGAAACGAGTTCATTATCGGATGTTCCCTGTGATGAGGGAAATCTTAAGAGTTTGGCGATGGTGTTTCGGTTTTCGAAGTCTGTGCCGATTCCTTCTTTCAAGCTGCTTCCGAACTGACGGTAGAAATCCAG
>NZ_CALEMX010000551.1 GCF_937910335.1 uncultured Gimesia sp.
ATCACGTTGAGCGCAGGCCGCATCAACTGGTGGGGCCGTGATCCTGACTGGGCGGACAAAATCGGATTCCGTGGTAAAGAAGATGTCGAAAGTCCCTTCGGCGAGTGGACACGCATGGATGTAATCTGTGATGGTGGTAACGTTAAATATCTGGTGAACGGTATCGTTGTGAACGCTGGTTCCGACGCCAAACCCGATCATGGTAAATTGCTGGTCCAGACCGAAATGGCAGAGATGTGGGTCCGAAAATGGGACCTGTATCCACTGGGCAAAGCACCCAAATATAAGAAGGATTAGAAGTCTGATTGAACTGATCAAAGCCCTGTTATGGTGTGCTGTCATAACGGGGCTTTTTTTATGCGCGGTGTGGTTTCTCTAATCGCTGTTGGGCGAGCCAACGGTGACACCTGGCTGTTAGAAGTCGGGAAAAAAGATTACCACGAAAAACACGAAAGGCACGAAAACATGGAGGTGGATGTCCCCTGTATTGTTCGAAATGGGCATCACTCCAATGGTGGTTACTGTAGCGGCTGGAGTCAGGAATAAGCAAAAACTTTGCCAGTTGTTGACAGGGGAATACTAAGTGTCATAATGTTTTTATGTGAACATTATGGTGGGGTTTATACTCTCACTTTTAAGCTGGGATTCATTGCAACAAATGTAATGAGTCTTGAGTTCTCGGTAATCATCCCACGCTTTGTTTCGTGCGGTTTTGAAAAAGCAGGCAGGTAAGTCACTGTAACTCTGACGCGACAACAGGAGGAACGATGGATCTGATTGACCGTATGAAAGATATTGCTTCTCGCATTCCCAAGCAGATGGAATACACTCAGACTGAAGAGGCGACTAAGAATGCGTTCATTATGCCCTTTATCAGTGCATTGGGTTACGATGTGTTTAACCCGCTCGAAGTCATTCCGGAATATAATGCTGATATCGGAACCAAAAAAGGGGAGAAGGTTGATTACGCCATTAAAAAAGATGGTGAAATTATCATCTTGATTGAGTGTAAGTGGTCTGGGGCTGATTTACATAAACAACATGCGTCGCAGTTATACCGTTATTTTTCGGTCACATCGGCCCGGTTTGCCATTCTGACGAATGGCATTGAATACGAGTTTTATTCAGACATTGATGAAACGAATAAAATGGACAGCAAGCCATTTTTCGTATTCAACATGCTTCATTTTGAAGATCATCAGATCAATGAACTGAAAAAATTTACGAACTCAGCGTTTTCTCTGGAAGATATTCTTACCACGGCAAGTACACTCAAGTATGCGGGTGCGATTAAGAAAATCTTAGAGGAAGAACTCAAAAATCCGTCAGAAGCATTCGTACGCTTTATCACGAATCAGGTTTACGATGGTCGACTGACTCAGCCTGTGATTGAACAGTTCACGAAAATAGTCAAAGACGCACGTAGTCAGTTTATCAATGAGCGCATCAATGAGCGTCTCAAAACAGCCCTGTCTGCAAATCAGTCTGAATCCACAACTGAGGAAGACGATAAATCAGAAGAAGCCGACGATGACTCTGGTGAAAGAGACGGCGTTGAAACCACACAGGAAGAAACAGACGGCTATAACGTGGTGAAAGCGATTCTCCGCGAAGTGGTCGACGTTTCGCGTGTCACAATGCGCGACACCAAAAGCTATTGCGGCATCTTGCTCGACGACAACAACCGCAAACCCATCTGCCGCCTCCGGTTTAATACGTCTCAGAAATATCTCGGCTTGTTTTCCGGCAAAAATGAAGAACGTGTTGAGCTTGAATGTATCGATGATATTTTTAAATACGCCGATCGGGTGCAGGCTGTGATTTCGGAGTATGAAGGGAATGGGAGTGCGGCAGTTCAAGAATAGGTGAAGTAATCGAGTCCTGATTTCTTAAACGTTCCAAACAGTTTAGTCAATGTACATGATGGTGTGAGATGGGTGTGCAATTAATCGGATTGCTTGTTTTAGTGCTGGTGGCATTACTGTTAATGGCAGTTGTCGCGGTGTTAATGAAACCCGCTGCTTCTTCTCAATCTCTCTATCGATTAAATGGCCCACTCTTTTCGCCGGCCGAACGATCATTTCTGGGTGTCCTCATGCAAGCGGTTCCTGATGAAGCGATCGTGATGGGTAAAGTACGAGTGGCCGATGTGCTTACTCCCGTAAAAGGACTGGAGCGGTCCAAGTGGCAAACTGCCTTTAATAAAATTTCTGCTAAACACTTTGATTATGTAGTCTGTGACCGGTCAACGCTCAAAGTGCTTTCGGTAGTCGAACTGAATGATAAAAGTCATAAAGCAAAGAAACGAATAGAGAGAGACGCTTTTCTCCGGGAAGCATGCTCCAGCGCAGGGCTGCGCCTATTAGAATTTGAAGCCAAAGCAAGTTATTCAGTGGCTGAAGTCAGGAATCAACTTGCTGCGGAAGTTGGTAAACTGTAACTAAGATAAATCGACAATCCTTCAACTTTTCTAGCGACTTCGATGCCTATGGCTGGGTAACTTGTGTTACCAATTGTTCAAGAGTCGGCAGGAACACGAGTTCTGAACCGTTAAACATCTCGCAAAAAGGCTGTAGCATAAAATGACTTCTGGACAAAGAAAATCATATAGTGTTGTGTCTAATGATATATTTTTAATTAGAGGATTAACTGTATCTTCTGAAGTAATTGAAGATAGTCATGATTTTGAGTTTGAAGGTTGTGGCATAGAAATAATACTTCCAAAACTATCTGAAGTGAAAGAAGGATATGAAGATGGTGTTAAGGCTAGTGTTGCTGGCATATATCCAATAGAAAGTCAAACGATTAATTACGACATTCATCAAGTGATAGTTAGGGTCAATAAATCTCAGTCACTATCAATTGATCCTCAATCATTCGACCGAAAACCTGTAGCATATGATCTATACACGGAATTTGAACGAAATGAATTCGACAGAATATGTGATGAATATCGAGGTATTGCAATATCTGCTTTTGAACATTGGATAACTGTTCTTAGATGGGTTGTTGATGATTTCCGAATAGGACGAGATGAGCGATTGGGGTTTGATTCTCGTCGTAGTACTTCGCTTGAGGAATCTGAAAAACATCGGATTGTGTGGAGACGGGGCCTCTCTTATACAATTCACCAGGAAAGGGTTGTAAATTTAAAAGAGTGGGGCAAAGTCGCAGGCTTGCTTGGTAAAGGCAAATCACCACCGATTTATTTTTCTTTAAAACAAGATGCTGAAGAAAATTTAAAGCATGGAAATTATAAGATTTCAATAATCGAACTCGCGATGGCTTGTGAAATATTTCTTAGGACATACGTGTTAAATCTGTTACCCAAAGATCTGGATCATGATCTGGTCAAGGCAATTGAGGAGCTTAATGTTAACCAATATGTGATGAAGCACTTTAAAAATATCGTTTTAGAAGAGTATATGTTTGACTATAAAAAGAAGATCCAAAAGGAACTATCTTCATTATTTTCTAAAAGAAATGAACTAGTGCACATGGGAAATCACCAAGGGGCGACGAAGGATAATTGCCAAAGATTTGTTCTGCTAGCTGAATTACTTTTTAGTTTTAGGGAAAAGATAAAAAAAGAATTGCTTCAGGATTCAGAGATTCCTCATGCTTAAGATGTTTTTGGCGAATATCTTTAATAGGTAAAAATGTGATGTCTAAAGATTTCTATAATAATATTACTATCCAGATGGCTGGTGATGATCAATCACCCTTATTCGATGACTTGATTGAAAAAACTTCTTTTATTCAAAGTGCATCTTCTCTAAATCTCGCAGATATAATAGCTCCTGCAGAAAACCATATGGATACTTCTAAACTTGGACACCTATGGGGGGATGTGGCACCACAAGATGGAAAATATACATTTGAGATCGCAACTGTTTTGCCGTACTATCTTCCCGATTTTGAAAAATGCCCTGAGTATTCAGTAACCATTGATGAGGCTGAGATTTTTGTGTCTTCAAGAATGGTGAAATGTTTTTATACGAAAGATGCATCAAGCCCAAGTCCACTTCAGTACTATCTTGTTCATCGATTAGCCCTAGGTGACTTAATCAGCAAACAGGGGCTTTTGTATACACATCCTGTTCCCTTACGATCTTTTGTTACAAAACGTTATTACATGGAAGGTACTAGTGCAGAAGAAATTATACAGAATAATTTTTATTCATGGGTTCGGCATTTTGTAAACGATCTGTCTTGTCTTTTGGACTCAGTACGAACTGCTAGTCCTAAAGACACAAAGCAGTTACTTCCACAAATGGCTACGACGTTACTTCCTATGTTTTGGATCTCTGTAAAAGGTGCAAATGAAAAAGTTGCTGTTGCGCAGTTTGCCGCGGATTTACCAACTGCAGCTTTTCGTTCGCTTAGTAATCTTGACAAAAGTGGTGTAAAAAGAGCACGATCTTTTCTTGCAGGAAGTAATGCGATTCCCATTCACGATTCAGCTTTAGGTCTTGCTACTACTTACGCTTATTATGGCTATTTGGGATTGGCTCTTGTACAAGTATGTATTGCGTGCGAATCTGTATTGGCTCAAGCTTACGAAAAATTTCTCACCTCCCGTGGTGTAAGCAAAACAAAGTATGCTGAGGCCGAACGTGATATAACGTTTTCTCAACTGTTAAATCTTCATTTAGCTGCTATTAAAGATTTGTCCAAACTTGAAGGTCATGAAAAAATATTATCGCAATTGAATTACGCTCGCAGATGCCGAAATGATGTTGTTCATAAAGGTAGTCTTCAGCAAGTAGTTACAGCTAATGAAGTTGATAATGCTATTGATGCAGCAAATAAATTAAAACAGTTTTTACTTGAAGTGACGTAATAAACGTGCTGAGAATTTTCCTGCTCAGAGGTGGTTTTTCCAGGTAGCATGAGTTTGCTGTAAGTTCCTTTCTCGCTGCGCTCGGTCCGAATTTTATTTGGGCTTACCCCATTTTTCTGGTGTATTCCTGTGTGGAAGATGCGTTTATCAAATCACTGTTGGCGAGTGTATAGACCGGACACATAGGTAACACAGCATCCTTGATTGAGCGGAATGGCGCCAGGTAATGTTTCTTATTTCCAATCGTTCTTTGCAACTTGGGAGGAACCGGGGCTAATGCCCTTCGGCTAATGATCAAAAATAAGATTAGCCGCGAGGCATTAGCCGCGGTTAATACCGATCTTGTTAAAGGTGACTTTCCTGAGAAAAATCCTCAAAACGATTAAATAAACACTACCTGGCGCCGTGCCGCTCAGATACTTGTTGTTGATGGCTGATGCTGTGTTGCTCAGTTCAGTTTTGATCGGCGTAGAGGGCGTAGATGTGAGCGTTGCTGTCGTTTGCGAGTGTGACGCGAATTGAGAATGGTTTGGCGATGGCAATGTCGGTGCTGTTTGTGGCGGGCCAGATGATTTTCTGGCGAGTGCCGTTTCGGTTGAGTTTTGCGGCGTACTTGCCGGAATAGTTGGCGATTGGTTTGCCCTGGTCATCGATCAGCTCGACGATCGGCGGGGTTCCGGCGTTCGCCTGGTCAATATTGGCGATCAGGCGGATGCCCTTCTGTTTGGGATGGATGGTGGTGGTGTCAAAAACCGCCCCGGCGCTTTCGTTGACTCGCGATAAATAGCCGAAGCCGTCGCGTCGCATCTTTACCACTCCAACGCCGCCACGCGGCGGGAACTTCGGGGCCACCGTCAGATCCCAGGCCCCGTAGTAGATATAGGTCTCGTCGCCGACATGAGCGAAGCCCTGTCCCTGGAGTAGCCCGCCCACGTCCCATTCGCCAACCGCCCCGGCCTTGATGAGCACGTAGTCGCGGATCGGTTCGCGGAAGTGGATGCCATTGTTGCTGATATTGAGGCCGAGATCGATGATGCGATCTTTCCATTCGGGACCGCCCCTCCAGATACCGTAGACGCCGAGCAGTACGTTGTTGCGATGCCAGACCGACGAGGGTAAATGTGCTTCCTCATCTTCGGCGGGTTTGCCGGGAATGCCGATAGCGGTGCCGCGCATGAAACCGAACGCGGGTGCCTCCTGCCAATGAATCAAATCTGGCGAGCGGTAGGTTGTCATCACCCGCCCGGCCACTTTACCATCGGGCTGATACACCCAGGGAGTGATCTGTTGGCCGGCGAGGTGATACATTCCCTTCCAGCGAAACAGTCCGCCCTGCTCGAAATGCACGGGCGGCAGGGTGCGGTACTCGTCTTTGATCTGGCCGTTCTGGAATTCCATCTTCGTGGCACCCCGCCAGCGCAACCCGTCTGCGCTGTAGAACGCGACCGATGTGGCGACGTTTTGCTTTCGCTCGGCCAGACGAGTCTGCACATTCATCATCATCTTGAAGCGGCGGGATGGATCGGGATCGTCGGCTTCGTGAAGCACGATCATGTGGATGGTGCAGGCTTCTGGAGGGTCGACGGCGACCAGATTGTTGTTGGTGTTGCCACGATAATTGACCAGTCCGAGATTCGGTTTGGTCCAATGAATGCCGTCGTCGCTCTCTGCGTAGGCAACGCGCAGACCTGCGTAAGCCCTTTTGAAAACGGTATCGTCCAGTGCGACGTACCAGAGTTTAAATTTTCCTTCGTGCTCGATCATCGAACCGTAGAATTGAACGCCGCCTTCATCGCACGAGCCTTTTTTACCGATTGGGATCAGCGGATTGTTCGGGTGTTTCTTCGGCGGCGTCATCGTCAGCTTGAGGTTCGATTTCCACGGGATGCTGTGGTCGTCAAAAGAGAACAGGCTGATGTCGTATTCCGTTGAATCTTCCGCATGTACCGAGGCAGTCAGTGCCAGAACGATCACGAACAATAGTAAGCGACTCATGGGGTGCTCCCGTGTTGTGTTGAACGGCACTACCGATGTCGGCAGTGACGATTAGAGTGATTTACATTTCAGTGTAACAGTATCTGTAGCAGTAGTTTAACGCAGGGGCGGTACTGGGGCTACTCAACGGCCACGCGACCTGGGCCGCTGAGAGTTTGGTACCTGATGTTGTTTATTTTATTGCTCATTGCTTGCGGTGTACTGTGTGCACTTCCGGATTATCAGCTCGGGGTTTTTGTGGCTATCGGATAGAATCTCTGTTCGTGAATTGATTGCACTGATGTTATTGGAATATATTTTCTACCACGAAAAGCACGAAAAGCACTAAAGACACGAAAAGTTGTGGTATGTAATTCGGGGTTGTTGAAGACAACAGGACACCGTCAGCGGACTCAGGCAATTCAGAACAAACTCAACCAACCAGGTTCCATCAAGGATAAAGCCACCCTTCATTCTGGTCGGCGGATAGATGGGGCCTCGCCTTTTTTTTAGATGGAGCAGTCTTTCTTGTTTGCTTTGTGTTTTCATTTTTTCATAGTCGGAGGGAATTCTTTGGGTTTCTTTTTTTCTGCGTTTGTGGTGATAACGGCGGCTAGATAGTGTTTCTTATTTCTAATCGTTCTTTGCAACTTGGGATGAACCGTGGCTAACGCCATTCGGCTAATGATCAAAAACAAGATAAGCCGCAAGGCATTAGCCGCGGTTAATACCGATCTCATTTCATCATATTATTATTCCCTGTCATTTAAACTTTGCAAAGCAAAGAAAATCGCCGAGCGTCTGAATCTGGTGAAAGGCGTCATCAGGGATGGTTATATCGAATTCATCCTCCATCGCCATCACCAACTCAACAAATTCAAGCGAATCTACATTGAAATCCTTGAAAGAAGTCTCTCCGGTAATCTTATCGGGCGCGGAGCCAAACAAGTCTAAAGCACGTTTCGTAAGGGATTCAATGAATTGTGCAGAGGCCCGCAGTAGACAACCACATTGCGGACAGGGCGCATCGCCTGCCGGGTCTGAGAATTTAATGTTGACGCTCGCTCCACACAGGGGGCAATGACTGGAAAATCCTTCAGGGGTGCGAGATGAAATAGTCATAAGCGTTTCGGGACCGTTAACAGATTATTTGGCGGAGATACGTTATCGATTCAACTCCAGGTAATCCAAAATAGTAATACCCGCTCATAAAGACCCTACACACCGGCCTTAGTCGACCGGTGCGTATGAATTTCAAAGTCAGTCTCTACTTTACGCGTACCAGCTTCATCAGTCGGCCGGATACGTTCCAGTCCTGCACATACAGGTTGCCGTCTTTGTCCCAATAGGAACCGTGCGTGCCGTTGAAGACGCCTTCGATCCATTTGTCTTGCGGAACATTGAAGTTCACGCGGGTTTTAGGATCTACGTTGTGGCCGAGGACCGCCATGATCGTGTTGCTTTTGTCCAGAATCACCAGTCGACCGTGCAGGTCGGGTACGGAGACATAATCGCCTTGAACAGAAACAGAGGTCGGCATTCCTAATCCGGTAATGACTTCTTCGATATAGTTTCCGTCGAGGTCGTAATGCAACAGACGTCCTTTTGGCTGGTGGTTGCGGTCGCAAATCAACAGACGTGGCGGATCGTAACGTGTATCCAGCGTCATGCCGTGGGCGGTGTTGAATTGCTTGAGGTCGTTTCCTTTGGTCCCGAAGTGTTTCAGGTATTTACCATTTTTATCAAATTTGAAAATGTGGTTACTCGCGTAGCCGTCGGATAGAATGATATCACCATTGGGGGCAACCGTGATCGCCGTTGGGGCGAACTTCTTCAGATCTAAGCCCGATTCCTTGGGAAACGGGAGCTTGAGCACGATGTCCCCGGTTTCCGCATTAAACTTAATGCCCTCGGCGGCTGCGTTACGTGCACCGTAGATAAATTCCCCGTCTTCTTCATCACGAATTTCCATGTCGTGAATGTTCGAATATTCTTTTCCCAGAAAACGACGCACCACTTTACCATCAGGCGAGAAAACAATCACACCAATCTTGGCACTCGTATAGATGTTGCCTGCCTTGTCAATCACCACACCACCGAGTGTTGGTCCGATGACAGAACGACCTTCTTCATCAAGGCCCCAGCCCGGCACCGTATCAAAAGTCATCAGCCCAGTACCCATTCGCACCGGCTTGACCTTCTCCGCCGCAAATGCTGGCACCACGATGCTAAGTAAAAGAATAGCGGCAACTGAAATCGAACACTTCTTCATAATCCGGGTTCCTGTTTTATTTATGATCGTTATGGAATGCTCAGCGAAAGGCTGAAGTTCGTAAAAACACCAGAAAGCGATAGAGCAAAACCTACCGCCAGCCTCTCCAGTATCCAGCGATCTGCTCCATATTTCAAGCTGCACTGGCCATTCCGGCCTCAGTCACAGCCCAAAAAA
>NZ_CALEMX010000552.1 GCF_937910335.1 uncultured Gimesia sp.
ACCACAGGCGACCGCTGCTCTTGCGAGATAAGGAATCATATCTCGCTGTCCACCGGTGGATTTTCCGCCCGGGGTCTGTACGCTGTGAGTAGCATCAAAAATCACGGGGGTTCCCATACCTTGCATGATGGGAATGCAGCGCATGTCATTGACCAGTCGACCGTATCCAAAAGTCGTGCCACGTTCAGTAAGCATCAATTGGTCCAGGCCAAAGGCTTCACATTTCTTGACCGCATGTATGCAATCTTCCGGAGCGACGAATTGCGGCTTTTTAATATTCACGACTCCCTGATGTTTCAAGGCGGCTTTGGACGCTTCTTCAAGCAGATCTGTTTGACGAGCGAGAAATGCAGGGATCTGTAGAATACGGCAAACTTCAGCTGCCGGCGCTGCCTGATGAGGCTCGTGGATGTCCGTCGACACCTCCAGTCCCGTTTCCTCTTTTACTTTCGCCAGAATTGCCAGCCCTTTTTCCAGACCTGGTCCGCGAAAGCTGTCAACGCTGGTTCGGTTGGCTTTATCAAAGCTGCATTTAAAAACCAGAGGCAGGTTTTCCTTTGCCGCGATTTCCGCCAGCTGTTTTGCTGTCGTCAGGACCAGTTCTTCACTTTCGATGACACAAGGGCCTGCGATAAAGATCAACGGGAGATGGGTACCACACTGAATGTTTCCAATCGTGACGGGGTTTTGAGGCACGGCTGAATCCTTTCCTGCTGCATTAAGAAATAATCGTCTGTGAAATAATCGTCTGAGAAGATGAATTATTGATCATTCGAACGCGTTGAGCAAGGGACGATGAATCGGCCTGCTGCTGGAATGATCCTGATTGTTGCCGGAGTCATACCAGTAGCATCACCGTCAGTCTGAACAGGAACCGGATGAGCAGATTGAATTCGAATCTCTTTCGCCTGCAGGATTTGCACCCCCTCTGAACCGAGATGGGTCCCCCGCATGATCCGAAATACGTATTTGAGCATGTTCCAGAGCCCTTTTTTCTCGAAGAGAATCAGATCGAGCAGACCATCACTGTCTTGAGCCTCAGGAGCAAAATTCAGATTTAATCCATAGGCAGAGATGTTCACCACAATCGCATGATAGCCTGTTAGTTCCCGCACCTGTCCCGGCTCCACGGCCGTGATATGGAGTGGTTCAAACGAATAGGAGCAGAGCGTTTTCCATATTGGATTCAGATAACTCAAACGGGAAATATTCCCTTTGCGAATGAGCGAGAGATCTAAAACAACCGCTGCATCAAAGCCGATACTTGCCATTAATATAAATTTGCGCTCATCCATCTGACAGAGATCTATTTCTCGTGTGACACCCTGGCTAATCATTTCTGCCACGAATTGGCCTGATTTCGGAATGCTCAGATAACGGGCGAGCAAATTCTCGGTTCCCAAAGGGAGAATGGCGATTCTTTGATCGGGATAGCGATTGATCATTTCCTGAACCGTTCCGTCTCCACCTGCTGCCACGATACACAATGGCGGATCTTCGGCAGATTTCTGCAGCACCCGCTCCTGCATTCGCTCCCGATTGGAAAAAAGACGCGGGCGAATCCCTTTCTGCTTCAAGTGATGGATCAATTCCTTGAGCAAAGAGGCACGATTTCCGGTACCGGAAGTCGGGTTTCTTTGTATCGCAACCCAGGGAGTGGACATAATACTTTGTTCTTCTAGAGAGGAATGGGAATCGTACAGTCTTGTAGTCCGTCAGGCTTTCGATGGGGCTAAACTTGAGGAAAAGAATTCAAAATGGATCAGAAGTTTGAAAAAATTGGAGAATCCTCACCTTGGATCTTAATTTTGGCTGACAGAAAGCCGATTTCATAGGTACGATAGTAAAGATAGTTTTCCAATCGTGATTGTTTTTTGGAAAAACCATCAGAACCAACTGACTATTTTATCAATTGCAACTAAAAATACGTAATAAATACTGATACTTATTGTTTCCGGTTTGGGGCTTTTGGCAAGTTTCCCCAAACAACAGGTATTTCTTTTATGATCTATTTTAAGTCAAGCATAAAATCTCTTAGTAGACAAAGGCTGATTTCGTAGTGACCAATCCGCAAAAAATCCTCTTCTGTGGGCTACCTGACGACCAGACCTCTGAGTTGAAAGAACAATTCTCAGAAAAAAACTATCTGGTGGTGACCCCGGAAAATCTGGCGGAAGGCATCGCCGAATTTGATCAGGGGAATGTATCCGCGTTTGTGGTCCCTGCAACTTCCAAAACTTTACCTCTGGCCTTAATTCAGTCGGGCACGCTGCTTGAATATTTACCGCATGCCATCGTCGTTCTAGATGCTGACCTGCGTATTCTCTGGTCAAATCACCAACTGGGTGAATTATGTGGTGCATCGGAATCCTTAATTGGATGCTCATTTTATGATGCTTTTGGTGCTCCCGAAATTTTAGGGCCAGACTTTAGCCCGTTTCACACCGCGTTTTCCACACGAAAAATTGCCAGGAGTGGATTACGTGTGGGTGATAAGAACTACTATCACGTGGAAGTCATGCCGGTACTGATGGAAACAGACAGCGATCAGGAACCCGTTCATCTGGTAGCCAGCGTGAGAGATATCTCGGGAGAAGTTCTACAGCGCCAAAAACTGAACGCCATCTATCAGGCCGGTCTCGAGCTGGGGGATCTCTCCCCTGAAGAAATTTTTGACATGACAGTCGAAGACCGCATCGAATTATTAAAGGCCAAAATTCTGCACTATACGCAGGACCTCCTGGAATTTGAAACCGTTGAAATTCGGATCCTGGAAAAAACAACGAATCGTCTGGATGTACTTCTGGCTGTTGGCATGGAACAGATAGCCGCTGATCGTAAACTGTTTGCGGAACCCGAAGGAAACGGCGTCACCGGTTTTGTTGCCGCCACAGGAAAAAGTTACCTCTGCGAAGATACAACGCATGATCCGCTTTATATGACAGGCGCCCCCAATGCCCGCAGCTCATTAACGGTTCCCTTGCATCTGCACGATGAAGTTTTAGGCACGTTTAATGTCGAAAGCCCACATGCAGGCGCCTTTGATGAAAATGACTTACATTTTCTGGAGCTGTTCAGTCGGGAAGTTGCGATTGCCTTAAATACGCTTGAGTTACTGGTGGTCGAAAAATTAACCACTGCCTCTGCGAGTACCGAATTAATTATGCGAGGAGTCGTCGATCCCGTTGACGAGATCATCAATGATACCGCCTGGATTCTAGAGCGTTATATTGGTCACGAACCTAGTGTATGCGAGCGATTGCAGCGTATCCTTAAAGACACTCGCCACATTAAGCAACTGATTCAACAGGTGGGAGAAGAAATTGCACCTCAAGCGCCCCATCATCATAAAGTGCCCACGATGAGACAGGTGAATCCCAAGTTGCTCAACAAACGGATTCTGTGCGTTGACAGCGATGCCTCGGTCAGGCGGGCCGCTCACGAGTTACTCGGACGACTCGGCTGTGAAGTGGAAACAGCCCACGATGGCCAGGAAGCATTTTTAATGGTCCGCAGCTTTCATTACGATGTCGTGATCGCCGACATTCGTTTGCCCGATATGAATGGCTATGAATGCTTTGCCCAGATCCGGGAAATTCATGAACACTTGCCCGTGATTCTAATGACCGGCTTTGGCTATGATCCAACCCACTCCATTGTGAAAGCGCGTCAGTTGGGGCTGAAATGTGTGCTCTATAAACCATTCCGTCTCGATCAATTGATTTCCGGTGTGGAAAAAGCAGTCAGTATCGCCGAAGATATGACTTCCGAAACCCCCAAGTAATCTCACGGTTTCCCCTCAATCTCCCTCACGCTTTCAAGCAAGATACCCGCTTCCCGTCAGAAAGCCAAAATTACTGCGTTTTGTCACAATGGGCTCGATTTCCGTTTTCTGATGCGATATATTAAAAAAGTGAATAGTTTAGAGTTCATTCCCACCATGATCGGGCAGCAATCGCAGGAAGTGTTTAACGAATTCCGACGCGCTGTCCCTCCAATTCTTCCATGATTGAATCACAAACACCCCGGTTTTCCCCACAAGGAGAAGTTTCATGTCAAATTCTGTTGACCGCCGCGAGTTTCTGAAAAAAGCGTTGATTGCAGGAACCGCCGTTCCCGCATTGGCCACCTCCCTGCCCCTCTCAACCGTAGCAGGTGCAGTGAAAAAGAAAGGCCCGAATGAAAAACTGAATCTGGCAACAATCGGCGTGGCAGCGCGTGCGTATTCCAACATCAGCGGAACGAAATCAGAAAACTTTGTCGCTCTGTGTGATATCGATTCGCAGCGTTTAGCCAAAGCCTCCAAAGAGTTCCCCAAAGCAGATACCTACGATGACTATCGCAAGGTTTTTGATCGAAACGATCTCGACGCAGTTCTCGTCAGCACACCCGATCACATGCACGCCCCGGCTGTAGCAGCCGCCCTGCGAAAAGGGTTACCCGTCTACTGTGAAAAACCACTGACTCACTCAGTCTACGAAGCCCGCGTGCTTACCGATCTGGCAAAAAAAGCCGGAGTTGCCACACAAATGGGGAATCAGATTCACGCCAGCGACAACTATCGTAAGGTTGTGGAAATGGTTCAGTCCGGCGTGATTGGTAATGTAAGACGCGCCCATGTCTGGTTAGGTGGCGGCGTTCGGCTTGAAGGAAAACGGTCAAAGGAAAATCATCCACCCGCACACGTCAACTATGATCAGTGGATCGGACCCGCCCCCTTCCGTCCGTATAATGAAACACACTTCCATTTCAACTGGCGCTACTGGTGGGATTTTGGTAACGGCCAGCTGGGTGACTTTGGATGTCACTACATGGATCTCCCCTTCTGGGCATTGAAGTTGAAGTATCCTAAAACAGTCGTAGCGGTCGGCGAAAAGGCGCATAAAGGCGAGAATGAGTGCCCCGGTAAGATGCGCGTCGATTACGAATTCGATGCCCGGGGAGATCTGCCACCCGTGCATATGACCTGGTATCATGGTGGTTGGAAACCCAAAGGCGCAGAAGTTTATGAGAAAGGGAATGCCGTTCTGTTTGAAGGCGACGATGGTCGTATCCTGGCAGATTACGGCTCCAATAAAATTTTCATGGAAGCCGGCAAAGAAGCCAAGCCCGTCAAACCATTCCTGACTCGTCCCAAGACGCATCATATTGAATGGCTGGACGCCATCCGAAATGGAACTCCCACAGGCAGTAACTTTGCTTACGCCGGTCCTTTGACGGAAACCATATTGTTAGGTAACGTCTCGTATCGCGTAGGACAAAAGAAACTCGAATGGGATGCGGAAAACCTTAAAGTTACCAACGTCCCCGAAGCCGCCCAATACATCAAACGCGAATACCGCAAAGGTTGGACGCTCTAAGTGCTAATAAACAACAAACTGTTCTCAGTCAGCAGTTCGTGTGAATGATTAAAAAGAGGCCGATGATTCTGAATCAGCGCGGGCTCAACCAGTCAAAAGGCTGTCAACGGACATACGCTACGTTGGCAGCCTTTTTGCAGTTTTATGGATTTTTGCTTTGAGTTGTCGTAGTATACCAGTGAAGCGGGATATAGCTCCCGCATAGGTTTCCAGCAACAGGCGAATTTTAGAGTATTGCCAAAGGTTCTCTCATGAAGAAACTAACCGAACGACAAAAACAGATCCTCAGCTTCATCCGCGTCTACAAAGCCAAAACGGGCGAGGCGCCAACAGTACGCGAAATCGGCAATGCGTTTGGCATGAGTTCAACCAACGGCGTCAGCAATCACCTGAAAGCCATAGAAGCCAAGGGAAAGCTAAAGCGTTTAGGATTCATGCCGCGGGGAATTGAAGTCTTGGACAACTTACGAATGCCCTTTGGTGGGCTTGTGTCGTGAATAGTGAAGTCGATTTAAAAAAAGAGCCCGCTGATACAAAATCGGCGGGCTCTTTTTATTCAACGAATTCGTTATTTATATCTGACGACCGACCTGTAATAAGGGTGAAACAATCCCGGTCTGCGTGTTTTGTAAACCACTCTGCGCGGAGCGTAATAGGTGGCTACCGGTGGAGCATAGTAGGTCGTCACAGGCTGCACAACAACCGGTGCAGGTTGATAATAAACCGGTACAACACCAGGCACGGGAACGACAGCCGGTGCATAGTAACTTGTAATAGCGGGTTGGTAATAGGCGGTTGTTACGGGAGCAGGCATTGCATAAACGGGTGCAGGGCCCACATAGGCAAAGGGAGAACCATAATAGGTAACAACTCGGCCACCCGCTTCGGAAACTTGTGACATCATTGTGAAACAGGCAACGACAGCAGCCGCAGCTAACAACATTCGGATACGCATGGGACTCACTCCTGATCAGAGAAAAATTGTGTCTGAGGTTGAACGCAGATCAGTGCAACACACCCTCGCTACTTAGTGCCTCCGGCTTGACCATCAGATAATACTGAGGCCACCTCTCACGTCCCTGCGAGTTCTCGGTTTCAATCTAATACAACTGGGTAAGTTGTTCTGCTTATATCGATTATACCGGGAATTCCGCTCACAGCTACCAGCCAGCTCAAATTTTTTTGAACACATTCAAATCAACGAACTGTGATGTAAATCGGGCTGAAATCAGGGGTAAAGCGGTGAATCAAGTGTTTTGTTCCCGTCGGGCGGCTTCGATCAGCCCCTGCAGGTATCCAAAAGCGTGTAAACGGCCCTGCATCGTATAACCGGGTTCCCCTGCCTCTTCTCCTACGAGCTGGGGCACATGATCGGGGCGAATCGGGCCGGTAAAACCTATCTGTTGATAGGCTTTAATCGCGGCGTACATGTCCGTCGGACCATTATCGTGAAAGGTTTCGACAAAGTGTTCGCGCGTCCCTTTGATATCACGGAAATGCACATATTTGATGTACGGCCCTAATCGCTGAATCGTGGACGGAAGATCAACGCCCATTTCAGCAAACGTACCCTGACAAAAACAGATCGCATTCGCGGGGCTGGGAACAAGTTGCATCAGTCTTTCAAATCCCTCTACCGAATTCATAATCCGCGCTTTTCCCATAAAGCGATCCAATGGCGGATCATCCGGATGCATGGCCAGGGTCACGCCGCACTCTTCAGCGACGGGAACCAGTTCTTTGAGAAATCGTTCCAGATGGGACCAGAGTTCCGTGGCTGAAATCGGTCCGTCATTCTTCTGCTGTGTTGTCTCAGACAGCGAAACCGCCTGTTCTGCCTGATCCACATCAAAGCCGGTCACCAGAGCGCCGCCCCGCTCCCGTTCATCCAATTTGGTGCGCACCCAGTCGGTCCCTGCCATAAAATTATAACAGACAAACGGAATACCAGCCGTCTGCATGTTCTGCAACAGTTCTTTCATCTCTGAAATCTCTGCATCTAACTGTGCATTTCCCAGCTTGATATTCTCGATGGGCAGATAACCTTCAATGGCAGCAATAAACAGGCCGAACTTCTCGACTTGGTTTTTGATTGCCATCAGACAATCTAGCCCCTTCCCCGGATAGCGGATCGTAACGTGAGTTACACCAATTTGTGAAAGTAACTGCAGGTTGTCATCGGTAAAGGGAGTTACAACAGAAGTCAGTTGCATGGTGGTTTCGATTCCTCTTTGTCATTTCGCAATACCAACTCAGGCAGGAGCGAGAACTTACTCCTGTCGTTCGTATGAAAGTCGTTTCAGTTGTCAATTCTTGACGTTTGTTTTCAAATTCACAATGACAGCCAGAAAGATTTCAAAAGTTAATCGCCGGAAAAGATGATTTTTTTGTAAAGGGTGCTATATTACAATGATCCGAATCAAACAGAAAACAACTTCCAGGAAGCCCTTTCAGGAAACATGGCATGAGCCCCCAAAATCAATCAATCTCCGAAGATCAACCGCAGGACATCGATTTGATCGCGGAAAAGCTGGGCTTAAGCCGCGATGATTATGAGCCTTATGGACGCGCTAAAGCAAAGCTCGTGCATGGTCTCGAACAGAAGCTCAGTAATCGGCCTCTTGCCAAATATATTGGCGTCACCGCGGTGAACCCCACCCCCATGGGGGAAGGCAAAACTGTCGTGGCGATTGGGCTGGCAATGGCTTTATCTCAACTGGGGCACTCCGCGATGGGAACGCTGCGCGAACCATCATTAGCGCCCGTGTTTGGAATCAAAGGAGGTGGTGCAGGCGGCGGAAAATGTACTTTGGAACCTCAAGCAGACATCAATCTGCATTTTAACGGCGACATGCATGCCGTCACTGCAGCCAACAATCTGCTGGCCAGCATCATTGATAACCATTTGAAGCGAAGAAAATCTCCAGAAATCAATCCAGCGACAATCACCTGGCGGCGTTGCATCGATTTATGTGACCGGGGATTAGGGCACATCGTAACGGGCCTCGATCATGTGCCTCAAGCACCGCTGCGTGAGACCGGATTTGATCTGTCGGCTGCTTCCGAAGTCATGGCGATTCTTGCACTCGCCACGAATCTTACTGATTTGAGACAGCGCCTCGGTCGAATAGTGGCAGGTATGACTTACGAAAAACAACCGGTGACCGTGGAAGAGCTGGGTTGTGCCGGTGCAATGGCAGCGCTGCTCGTAGATGCATTTCGCCCGAATCTGATACAAAGTTGCGAGCATACCCCCTTTCTCGTGCACACCGGACCTTTTGGAAATATTGCACACGGTAATAGTTCCGTCGTCGCAGATTTAATCGCCGTGCGGTTGGCCGATTATGTTGTAACAGAAAGTGGCTTTGGCTCAGATTGTGGTGCGGAAAAATTTTTCGATATCAAATGTCGCATCAGTGGTCTCAAACCGGATGCCGAAGTTCTTGTTTGCACCGCACGATCTTTGAAGCTTCAAAGTGGGCAATTCCATGTGCGTCCGGGCAAACCGTTACCCGCTGCGCTCCTGGCAGAAAATCTGGATGCCCTGCATGCCGGAGCGGAAAACTTGAAAGCACATCTTGATATCATTCGACAATTCTCGCTGCCCGCTGTGGTAGCAATCAACGCCTTTCCTGGTGATAGTGAGCGTGAACTGGAAAAAATCCGTCGCATTGCTCTGGAACAGGGCGCTGCTGCCGCCGTTGTGACAGATGCGTTTGCGCAGGGAAGCCAGGGGGCCCTCAAATTAGCCGAAGCGGTCGTGCAAGCAGCCGCACAACCAAATCAGTTTGCATGTCTCTATCCACTGGAGTTATCGATTGAAGACAAAATCGAAACCCTCGCAAAAAAAATCTACGGCGCGGAACGTGTCGAATACGAACCATTGGCACGCCGTCGTATGCAGGAATATGAAAAACTAGGGTTTGGAAATCTGCCGGTCTGCATCGCGAAGACACAGTATTCACTTTCGCACGATCCCGGCTTGTTAGGACGTCCTCAAGGATTTACATTTCCGGTTCGCGATGTGCGCCTCTCAGCAGGCGCCGGTTTTCTATATGCTTTGTGTGGAGAAGTGCGCACGATGCCGGGCTTACCTTCCGAACCAGCCGCATATGACATCGACATCGATCAATGGGGAAATATCACGGGACTGAAATAACAGGTTTCTCTGGCTTCGATCGACGATCGTTCATGAAACTTGAGTCACGCGATATTGGTTTTTGCCCGGCTCGAACAGTTCCGGTAACCAGGCGACACCCAGTCCCGGCGATTGGGGAATTTGGATCCGTCCCTGTTCTACTTCGATTCTCTGGTCGATCAGTTGAGGATACAAGATTCTCAAATGTGCCCGTAAACTTTCCTGCCAGGCAACATTATTCGAACTGGCAGCGACATGCACTCCGGTCAATAAAGTCAAAGGGCCCGTGCAGTCATGCATCACAACGGGCACATTATAAAACTGAGCCAGCCGCGTAATGTTTCGGGTCTGAGAAATTCCACCCACCCACGTCGGATCAATCATTACAAAGTCGGCAGCCCTTTTTTCAAGCGCCAGCCGATAGTCATCAGGACCGTTGAACATTTCACTGACGGCCACCGGGATCTGGGCTTTCTCACGGAAATCACTCAACGTATCGACACAATCGACCCGCAACAAATCTTCGGCCCACAAAATATCATATTCCCGTAGCCGTTTGGCAATGCGTAATGCAGGAGCCAGCTGAAAAAATCCATGCCCGTCAATAATGAGCTCGATGTTACTTCCCAGCGCTTCACGAATTTTACGAAACGGTTCCAGAGCCCGCGTGACATCTTCCTGGGTAATATGCAGTGGCCCGTTCGTTTTGTGAGCCGCAAAATCCAGCGTCCAGACTTTCAACGCCTGATAACCTTCCGAAAGCAGTGATTGCGCCAACTCCACTGGCTCATTGACGGCGGACCAATAGTCGTTTAACGGTCCCTGATTTCCCACCGCGCCGTGTCCAGGCCAGGTGTGAACGCTTTTAGAATCGTTGGTCCCACCATAGGAAGGCCCACCACAACTGTTATACGTGCGAATCGATTTCTGCACGCAACCTCCCAGCAACTGCCAGACCGGTTGCGATGTGACTTGCCCAAAGATGTCCCACAACGCCAGATCTATGGCGGAAATAGCCCGTAACTCCGCACCACGGGAACCAAAGTTTGTGGAACGCTCATAGAGAAACCGCCAATGGGCTTCGATATCCAGCGGATTCTTTCCCATGAGATAATGCGACATCCAGTCATGAATTAACGCAGCAACCGCATGCGGAGCATAATACGTTTCGCCACAACCTACAATTCCATCACTGGTATGAATCCGCACCAGCAGCAGACCAGGCATGATCGATTCGGCAATCGAAGTTTCTATTTTTGTGATCTGCATTTGAGATCCTTTTGAATGAAGTACACGCTAATTATTCAATTGCTTCGAACGGAAACAAGGGACGCCGTCGATACTGATACTCAAATTGTCCCATGTCGGCTGAGGTGACTCCCCGTGTATTCACGCGAATCAGATTTGGACAGACAGGACTGTAAGCGGCCAGTGGTGCCTGCACACCTTTCGCGATGAGAATATGATAGTCACCAGGCTCAATCCCGCAAGAGGTGAGCTGCCCCAGACTAAATGGAGGCGTGCGGTGACTATTTAACATGATCGTCAATCCAAAATCAGTCTGTACCACAGCCGTCGAACCCATAAAAAATTCTGTTTTTCCGCCATGACGCACTTCTGATTCAGTGAAGTGACCATCATGAATACTGATGACTTTCACGTCGGCCACCAGCGGATCGCCATGTTGATCATCAGTTTTTCCACCCATGGCCAATGCAGGCAGTCTTGCGCCCCGCCCCGCTGCAATTGCCTGTTTTGCAGATTCCGGGTCGTACAGACAGGCGAAGCTGGTTGGTCCTTCCCGTTTTTGAATCGCTTGCAAAATCGTCGTACCATCCGCGGGGGAACCGCCGCCGATATTGTCACCCATATCCAGAAAACAGATCGGGCCTGTCAGTTGTTCTGCCTGATCTAACGCGTCTTCAATTTCAGTCAGATGGGCTTTGAATTCGTCTCGTCGAGTCAACAGGCTTTCCCCTAACTGGTCAGCCAGTTCTTGGGCACGCGCCCGGTCATGATCGGTCACCACAATAAAACCGGATCCCATTTCTTGAACATCGGCATAAGGAAAACCAAGGATAATACTGTTACTTAACACTCCTGCCTCTTCCAGCATCTGATCGGCTTGTTTATACAATGAAGCACACGGCTCCGAAGGAGTATGTTGACGCTCAATATTGATTGCAAGCGGCACAAAGCAGGCGGCTTGGGTTGGTTTCACTTCTCCCTTTAAAATGCGATTCATTAAACGGGCCGCTTCGATGCCACGGTCACGTTGGTCAATGTGAGGGTTTGATCGATAGACAATTGTGGCATCGCAGGCATCAATCATCGTCTCTGATACATTGGCGTGTGCATCCAAAGTACACACGATGGGCATTTCGGTTCCAACCTGCTGGCGTACCAGCTTCAGCCAGTATCCATCCAGGTCTCGCTCCCCTTCACTCACTCCCGCACCATGCGGGGCGACCAGCAGGCCATCCAGTTCACCTGCCTTTTGTAATTCCTGTAGCAGCATCGGTATCAGAGTTTCAACCGTCTCCTTTGTGATGATTCCACCGGGTAAAGCGCGTGCTACAAAAATCGGAACGGCCTCGACATCGGACTCTGCCAATCCAGCGAAGAACCCGCCGATTTCATGCGCGGCGTCTTTAAAAATTGGATAGATCTGATCTCCAGTCGCCAATACATCATATTCAAAATCTGACAGCGTTGTCGCGGATTGAATAAATGTGTTCGATTCGTGTTGCAGGGAAATGATTCCAACGCGCATCAGTAACTCCCGAGAAAACGCATAGTTTAAAATGAGTGAAAAACTCAGCTTCATATCTTATATTGGAACGGTGTATTCACTATAATGAAACGAACTAAGGGTTGCAAGCAGCGGTAACCCTTTCTGAATGCTTACTTTTAATGCGGATCATATTCGAGATGTCCACAACCAGCGAAGCCACATCTTTAGGCAAAGCCTTTCATGTACTGGAAGTTATGGCAACTTCCAGTGACACACTGACTTTGCTGGAAATCGTTCAGGAGCTGGGCTTCCACAAACCGACCGTGCATCGCATTCTGAGCGAACTCGTCGAACTGGGATATGTAAATCGCGTAGAAAAAGGGATCTATCAGATTACTCCCAAGTTACGACGTCTGGCGTTGGGAGGTCTGTACGAGCGATTAATAGAAATCGCCGATCCCTGCCTACGTGCCCTGCACGACGAAACGAGTGAGACGGTGAATCTAGGTGTGTTACGTGGCACCAACATTCGTTATTTGCGTGTATTGGAAAGTACGCATCCCTTAAGGCGGATTGTCGAACCGAACAGTAACGATCCGTTTTACTCGACTTCGTTAGGACGCGCGATCACTTTGCAACTAAGTGATGACGAATGGGATGCCTTAATCGAACGGACCAGACTCATCGCGCGAACCAGGGAAACGGTGATTGATACGACGCAGTTGCGCAAGATCCATCGCCGCGCGCAGCAGGATGGATACTCTGTCGAACAGGATCAGAATGATGTGGGAGTCACTTGTATTGGTGCTCCCATTTATGAAGAGCAAGAAATCATCGCCGCTATCAGCCTAAGTGTACCCACAGCGCGTGCCGATGCCAAAGCGTTACAACGGTTCATTAAAGCAGTGGTCCGAACGGCTCGGCAAATTTCAAAACAAATTCAACACAGGGCATGAGCAAAACATGAATGAACCACAACCGGAAACAATCACACTGGACATGATGCGACAATCCCTGCATTCCGCGATTATCTGTGATGCATTGGATTCCATCGGCTTGACCAATCAATCGCCGCGCAAAGAGTTATTACCTATGACTGTCGAAGCGGTGGTGGTAGGACGTTGCAAGACCAGCCTCTGGGCAGACATGTATCACGAAGATTCTCATCCCTATGAACTGGAATTGAAAGCCGTTGATTCGGTGAACCCGGATGAAGTTTTAATCGCCGCTGCCAGCGGCTCAATGCGATCCGGAATCTGGGGAGAATTACTTTCGACCGCCGTCAAGCATCAGGGGTGTACCGGCGCGATCATTGATGGTGCGATTCGCGATGTCAGACAGATGCGAGAAATGCAATTCCCCGTTTGGGCGGTGGGAACCTCTCCGTATGACAGCAAAGACCGTCAGCGGGTGATTGACATCGATGTACCAGTGGAAATTGGTGGCGTGCGATTCTGTCCCGGCGATCTGGTTTTCGCGGACGTCGATGGCATCGCTGTCGTACCTCAAGCAGTGGAATCCAAAGTGATTTCATTGGCCTGGAAAAAAGTGCATGAAGAAAATACGTTTCGCGACAGCATCAAAAACGGCATGTCCGCTACAGAAGCCTTTGCCAAATATGGAATTTTATAACGAATTCTGTTGCTGACTGACACCAGGAGTTAATCGCCCTTCTCCGGCTTCCACCACGCATCCAGTAATGTTCTCAGTTCTGTAACCGATGCGGCAGAGCTGTTGTGTCTGATCAAATTATTCGTCTCTCCAGGATCGTCTGCCAGATTATATAAGGCATCTTCTCGAAGATAATCGTTCCACGTTTTTCCCTGCGCATTTTGATTATGCGCGGTAATCAGTTTCAAATTCCCTTTACGAATCCAGCGATGAGCGACATCCCGTTCCGGATGCCCCAGAGAGGATGCATCGCCCGGATAGATAGCCCCATACACGGCGCGGTCTACAGGGAGCGCCGACTCGCCCTTTGCCGAGGGCAGCAGATTGAACCCCGACAATTTTTTCGTTTGATCACCCTGCCCGGCTGCATGTAACAGCGTGGGTACAATATCGATACTACTGATGAGTGAACGATGCGTGGCTGGTTTCACAACGCCATCCCAGCGAATCAAAACAGGCGAACGCAATCCATCTTCAAAGGGAGAACGTTTACTGCTTTTCGTATGATGATAATTCTCCCTGTATTTCATCGGCCTTAATCCGGGCGTCCAGCCATTATCAATTACAAACAGAAACAACGTATTTTTCGCGTCAGATTCCTTTTCTACAAACTGTATCAGATCGCCGACCGTCTGATCAAATTGAGAGCAGCTTGCATAATAAGCGATTTGATTTTTGGAAACGCTTTTATTGTTGCGATACAAATCAAAATAATTTTTTGGAGAATCATGGGGCTTATGCGGCAGGTAAGGTGCATACCAGACCAGCCAGGGCGCCTGTTCCTTTTCAGAGTTACGTATGAAATCGTAAATGGGTTGCATCGTTTCACGACCGATTTTTAATCCCCAGTCTCCATTACCATGCGCGGCCAGTATGCCACTTGCCAGTTTACGATTTCCACCAAATGTCTGCCCGGGAACCGGTTCGAAAATTGTCATACCCGCGGTGAAGCCGGCATTGCGATAATGGCCTTCCCAGAATTTGCCCGTTTGCAGACAACGGTAACCCTCAGCGGACAGCAGACGCGGCAATGTATCGACGGCCTGAATGAGACCAAAGGCTTTACTGCGAGTCGCTTCATACTCTTGGCGAGACTTCATTTTATTAAAACCGCCGTTTCCCGGTGGCGGATGATTATAGTGAATGCCACTCTGGTGAGGATACAGGCCCGTTAAGAGTGTGGCGAGCGATGGGCTACAGACGCTTGTTGGTAAATAGCCATTCACATAACGCGCCGATTGTTGTGCCAGACGGTCTATATGAGGCGTTTGGATTATTCGATGACCCATGAATCCAAAATCACGGTAGGTCTGATCATCTGAAATGATCATCACGATGTTCGGCGTCGGTGTTGCATTAGCCCAGATATGAGTTGTCCTCGTCACACAACTCACTAAAACGGCAATGCAGAATACTACCAAGATCAGCACCCGGCGGCATGGAATCGTAGTCAGAGAAGAAGATCGCTGCATAACTGGTAATCTCTCCGAGAGTGTTTGTATCGATTTAATATAAATGTTATCTCAGCATATCCGAAGAAACGACCGTTGTCACAGCTTATCAACGGTCTATTTCAACGATTGAATAATTCAAATCGACAAACAAAAAGTAAGGCTGAGGAACGTTACAAAATCAGGAGCGCACGGTAACATATCATTTAGGCTGTGAATCTGCCTTGAATCAAAATGAGCTACCATTGCCTGCCGTTCACGTTGCACGATTCAAATCTTGCAAAGAATGTTCAATCTATTCGTAAGCAGAAGGAAGTCTCCAGTGAGTATTAATCCGTTAACATACCAACCAGGTGGCGACAAAAAAAATTCCGCGTTCTTTGATGAATATCGCATGAAAATTTATGAACGCCGCCAGAGTAGTGGACTGGAAGACTTACTCGAAAAAATGCGAGCGGTTGTAATTCAGGTCGAACAGGGAGACGCCCTGCCCTATCTACACGAGTTGTATCTGATGGGCCCTTACCGTTTCTCCGCGGCGTTTAAAAACACAACACACAATGTGTATGTCATGACTTCACAACCCGAGTTTCCCCGATTGATCGTCCTGGAGCCGCTGGCAAAGGACTACGCTGATGAAATTACGATGTTCAATCGCCTCTATCCACTCTCCAGCAATAAACCGAATGCACGTTATATTGGCGAAATTTTCAGCACCAAAGATACAGCTGAAACACAAAAAATACTGGAATCGCATAATATTCGCTTCAATTACCATCATGAAACTAAAAATCCGTTTTTTACGGAATCACATTTTGCGTTTACGTTTCCGTCTGACTTTACCTGCAACCGAGTGGGTTACGCTCAGGAAGATATCGACAACTACGACGCCCTCCAGTTAGGTACACCTTTCGAACTCGAAGCCTCAGTCGTCGATTCGTTAAATCAGGTGCTTCAGTTTGCCAAAGATCAGAAACTGGATTCGCTGGTATTAGGACTCGATCATCTGGCGACCCGCATTCTAGCGGGCGAACGTGAAGATGCCATTCTGGAATTTTTGACGATGTCAAACCACTACTTCTGGGGCGCGTATAATATTTCCGCGATGAATTCCTCAACCAACGTCACCCGTAACGGCTACGTCGATAATGATAAAAAATCGCCTGCGAAAGTCTTTACAGCTAACAATACTCCTTCGTTTGTAAATTCATTTGACAAATTACCGATGCCCACCGAAGACTTTGTCCGCAACTATGGGCGTCGTTTGCATCATATGGCTTATGAGGTGCTCGACGGCGATCACCGGGGTGGCGAAAAGAATGTGGATTACGTTGTTAACACGCTTATGCAAAAAGGCATTCCATTCCTGGCACACGTGGTCGGCGAATGTCTGGATGAACCCAATCTGAAACAGATCTTTTCGAAACACTCCGAGTACTCAATTCTGATAAGCGAATATGTCGAACGCTGTCACGGCTATGAAGGCTTTTTCACGAAATCCAACGTCGCGGCATTAACTGCTGCAGCCGGTAATGATGAACGCTACGAACACGGCCACGTTTTTGATTAAAGTCGTAATTCAATCCAATTGACATTCATGTAAAGCAACGCTATTGCATTAAAAACAGGGATTTGTAAAACAATGAATCATGCTTCTTCGGAGTTGCCCAGAATTGTCGTCATCGGAGGAGGCTTTGCAGGTATCAATGTCGCCAAAGCATTCAAAGATACCCCAGCTGAGATTGATCTGATTGATAAGCGGAATTATCACCTCTTTCAACCGCTCTTGTATCAGGTGGCAACCGGCGAACTCGACCCCGCAAACATTGCAGCTCCCATTAGGAAAATATTGTGGAAACAAAAAAATGTGCACGTTGCGCTGGGCGAAGTCACTGCAGTCGACTTCGATCAAAAACTCGTCCACTTTGATGGTGGTGAACTCGACTACGACTATCTGGTGATCGCCACCGGCGCGCAACAATCATATTTCGGACACGACGAGTTTCGGAAACATGCCCCCGGCTTGAAATCAATTGATGATGCCCTGGAAATTCGCAGACGCCTGTTTCTGGCATTTGAGGAAGCAGAATGGGAAGCCGACGAAGAAGCTCGACGAAAAATATTAACGTTCGTCATCGTAGGAGGCGGCCCAACCGGTGTAGAACTGGCGGGTGCCATCAAAGAGGTTGCTACCGAAACACTCCCCCGCGAGTTTCGAAATATCCATAGCGGTATGGCACGTGTGATTCTAGTAGATGGCGGACCGCGACTTGTGGGGCCAATGCCCGAAGACCTCAGTGCGCGAGCACAAAAGGTACTGGAAAAGATGGGCGTCGAAATCCAACTGAATGTGCACGTGAATGATGTAACAGAAGCAGGAGTCGTGATTGGAGATAAAACGATTCAGGCAGAAAATGTGTTCTGGGCCGCCGGCGTACAGGGGCAGGATCTGGCGAAAACATTCAACACCGAAGTCGATCGGGGCAGCCGTGTCGTGGTGGGCGCTGATCTTTCTATTCCCGGACACCCGGAAGTCTTTGTGGTGGGAGACGCCGCCCATGCGACCGATGCCAAAACAGGAAAACCTGTTCCCGGCTTAGCACAGGGCGCGATTCAGACCGGCCGTTTCGTCGCGGAAATCATCAAAGCAGAAATCGCAGGCAACGCGCCTCAAGAACGCCCTCAATTCAGTTATTACGATAAAGGCTCGATGGCCATGATCGGTCGCGGCAACGCCATCGCGGCAGTCGGAAAAGTCCATTACGGCGGCATCCTCGGATGGATCTCCTGGAATGTACTCCACGTGATGTTTCTGGTTGGCTACCGCAACCGTTTCAAAGTCATGCTCGACTGGTGCTGGAACTACGTCTGGAAAACAAGGCGATCCCGTCTCATCACCGGCGACCCGAAAGTGCATATCAAAAAACTGTATTCAGAACATCAAAAAACAGATAGAAATACAAAGTGAGAAAAGTAAAGATGAAATCAGCTTTCGGTTCACATTCTATCTAAGGAGAGCCCCAACTGATCCGAGATGTAAGAGAAGAAGATGCGGAAGCGATTTGTGATATCTATAATTACTATATCACAAATTCCGTGATCACATTTGAAGAAACGCCGGTGACGGTTGCCGAAATGCAAACACGCATTCAGGACCTTTCTACCGCTTTTCCTTGGCTGGTGTATGAAGAGCAGGGAATCATTCAAGGATACGCTTATGCGAGCATGTGGAAAAGTCGCTGTGCTTATCAATTCTCAGCTGAGGTCACTATTTACTTTTCCCATCAAGCAACGGGAAATGGATTGGGAACGGAACTCTATCAGGCCTTGATTGAACGACTACGCGGCCTCTCATTCCACAGCATTATTGGAGGTGTAGCACTACCCAACCCCGCCAGCGTTGCCTTGCATGAGAAATTAGGATTTGAAAAGGTGGCCCATTTCAAAGAAGTGGGCCGGAAAATGAATCGATGGATTGATGTAGGCTACTGGGAATTGATTATTCATATAGAGCAGAATCCTTCAACTCTCAATCAAATGGAGAAGTGAGATGAAATATCTAATCGCGGCAGTCATAGCAGGCATCCTGATTCTAGGTATGTTCATTTATATCTGGAGCGTTGAATCTGAAATCCTCAAAATAGCGGGAGTTGAGGACATGGAAAGCCTCGAAGATTTGGGCATGGAACTTACAGGCGGGCAGTTACTACGGTTCTCGATTGCAGATTTGTTGAAGTTTTATCGATTGCCTCTTTCGATTCTGATTCTCTGCACGAGTTTCGGCATTGCTTATTTATGTGGGAGTACTAAAAAATCTTCAGAAAATGAAATCAGATCGATGGATCAGAACCAAAAGTGACGGGTCAGGCATGAATATCAGCTTCGGGGACAATGTAAAAATTCTTGCTTCATCCGAAACCGATGCACTCGGTATTTCCGGAAAACTAGGACAGGTTTATGGAGAAACCACGCCGTCTGTGACTTCAATGGAAGTCATCGGAGAATTAGCCGAAGACTACGCCATCAATGTTTCGATCGAAGGATTTGACGAAACATTCTGGTTGGCGCCCCAGTTGTTAGAATTTGTTGATCATGGCCAAGGGACGGCACTGGAAATCGGAAACAGGAAGGCAGTCCGTCGTGCAGATGGTAGCTGGGAAGAATTGAGAGAACTGTGATGACGGAAGCGACGGACGACAGAACTTGATCGAGTTGTTCGTGAGTCATTGGTATTTTCCAGTTATCCACCCAAGCTCAACATATTGCAACCACGAACGGCTCAGAATCGGAGTCGT
>NZ_CALEMX010000553.1 GCF_937910335.1 uncultured Gimesia sp.
TGTCCGGCGTCATCCCCTGTTTTTTCGCCAGGGTCCATAGCAGATGAAAGATATAAAGCAGGCGATTGAGGAAGATGATTCTCAGAAGTTGTCAGATGCAGCACATGCCTGTAAGGGATTGATTGGAAACTATACAAAACTGGATCCTTATCTCCTTCTAGTATTGTTAGAAGACGATGCAGAAGCAGGTCAGCTAGATGAGTCCCTGATCAAATACCATTCTCTTGAAAAAGAAATTTCTCAACTCGTCGTTGAATTAAAAATGTTGATGTCACAAGAGTGCAACAACGTTAATTCATCACCTGAGAAAATAAATACTATCCAAAGGCGATGTTCATGAAAATATTAATAGTTGATGATGTAGGTTACTCGTGCCACTTTCATGCCCGACTGATTGAAAAATTTGGACATGTAGCTTGTACCGCCACTTCCGGCTTCGAGGCCTTAAATTGTCTGAAAACAGATAATGATATTAATATCGTCATAACCGATTTGATGATGCGCGGCATGGACGGAGTTGATTTATATCAGGAAGCGCAAAAACTAGAAAGATACACCGATGAAGGGCAACTCGATCCTCCTCAGTTTATTCTGATGACTGCACTGCGACTGGAAAAGAATTCGCAAGACAAAGACGTCCACCGCTTGAAACTGGCGAAAGAGATGGGCATTTCGAAGGTGATGTTCAAACCACTGGATCAGGTAGAACTCGAAGATGCAATCAAAGAACTGGTGGCTAAAGCACCTGTTACCTCATCAAACGGGAAACGATTGGACCTCTACAAGACGACACAAGAATTGAAGGAAACAGTCAAAGAAATTATTGACTCAGGAAATTCGGATGCTGCTGAAAAAGTGATAGGCTGTTTAAACGCGGAAGTCAGCACGCTGGAAAAATTTATCGAAACGGTGGGAATTGTATAAATATCGACATTTAAAAAACAGCTCTTACTGATAATTGATTCAATATATGTAGATCAAAAAAGGAGAATTTTGACTGCATTCGAGAACGGCATTCGATTACGGCAGATACTTACTGACGAGCGATTTATTCATAATCTTCAAAGGTAAACAACGAGTTAGCATATAAGAACGCAGAGTCGGACATCTTTTTAAAATGGATGCAGCCTAATGGGCCTCATTAACTTAGAACAATACACTGACAAGCAGAATCGCGCGATTTCTCGTGTGCTGGATACATTGGATCGACTCGAAAAAAGGACCGATGCACATTTTTCAGATAACCGAGCGCATGAACGTAAAAACTTTCGCGGAGTCGTATGGATTGCGACTGATCCTGTCAACCGTGCCGTTACAGATGAAGTCAACGCCATCAAAGTCTGGTCCCGCTCAATATCACAATCAGGCCTTTCTTTCATTTATCCATTTCGGATTTATCAGAAGCTGATTCAGGTTGGTATTCCCGTTCAGGATAATCAAGTTACCTGGTTTCGGGTGGAAATTGTGAGGGACAAGGAAATAGAAGAAGAACAATTCTGGGAATACGGTGTCAGATTTCTAGGAAAAGTTAATGATTAATTCACTGCATTACTCGTGTTCTGTATGCGATTCTATCAAACTCTTTGTATATACTTCGACTTGTAGCCCTTTTGTTTGACGTTCGATGTTGAGCAAAAGAAGTGAGACCATAAACCTCAACTGTGGAAAGCCCGGGGATGGAAGACCTGAAAGGCATCATTCACAAAAATTATTCGAAGATTCAACATCGCATTCATGAAGCCTGCTTACGCTCACAACGCTCTACAGCTTCAGTCAGATTTGTGGCGGTCACGAAGTATGCTCATACCGAATGGGTTAAGGCATTAGTAAAATTGGGATGCACCCAATTTGCCGAAAGCAGATCTCAACAACTGGATGAAAGGGCTCTCCAGTTTCCCGATCACTTACATTGGCATTTCATAGGCCCTTTACAACGCAACAAAGTCAGGCGCACTATCACTCATACCTGCCTGATTCACTCCATTGATTCATTGAAGTTATTATCAGCCATCGGACGCATTGCGGCAGAATCCGGTTTGCAGACACACGTTCTCATTGAGGTTAATCTCTCCCGTGAACAGAACAAGAAGGGATTTGCTCCAGAAGAATTGCTGAGCAACTGGAACGCGATCTGTGAAGTTCCTCACGTGAAAGTCGAGGGGCTGATGACGATGGCATCACACAGTGCGGATCCGGAATTAGCACGGCCTGTGTTCCGTGAATTATCTCAACTTCGTGACCAACTCCAGACAGTTTCACCCCCATCGATACAACTGAAGGAACTATCGATGGGTATGAGTGGAGATTTTGAAATCGCGATTGAAGAGGGATCCACTCTGGTCCGGATCGGAAGTGCCCTGTATACGGGGTTGGACTAATCAAACAGGAAACGGAAACATCGACGAAACGCAAGAATTACAACTTGAAGTGGAGGGGGCATTTGTTCTACTCCCGATTCGCGCACAACCTAAATCGAGTAGAAACCAGATTGAAGGCATTCACGATGGCAGGCTCAAGGTCTGTGTGACACAGGCACCTGAAAGGGGGAAAGCGAATCAAGCGCTGCTGAAAGTCATAAAAGAGGGACTCAAACTCAAACGTTCGCAAATCGCGCTCGATAAAGGGGAAACCTCTGCCCTGAAAGTCTTTCGCATTTCTAAGATCTCCCAGAATGAGTTACGTCAAAGAATCGCCAACGCCCTTCTCAACTCCAGGTAATCCCGAACCATGATTCCTGCACAAAGTCTTCTCTGGGCATTGCTTGCATTGATTTCTGTTCCACCTTCTAACTGAGAAATCACGGGATTCTTGTTCAGGATTTTTCGGGCATTGATTGCAGCAGGATGAGCGGGCTCATATAATTATCAGCTGCGACCGTGTCTTACCTCAAGAGGCCATCACACCATTTTCTTACGATCCTCATGCAAAAAATGGCTGTGATAATCTCAATTTTAATTCCCACCTGGTCTAAAAGATTTTACATAAGGACTAATTGACTATGAGTTTATCCATGCCCGTTCGCCTGCTCCTGGGAGCATTGCTGGTTTGCGGATTTCCATTATTTTTATCTGCGGCAGAGCCCAGTCAACTTTCAAAATCATGGGAGCAATGGAGAGGCCCCGATCGCAAAAACCTTTCCAGTGATACAGGACTCATTCAGGATTGGAATGCAATCCCTCCGAAATTAACCTGGACTGCCAGCGGACTGGGTAAAGGCTATGCCAGTGTTTCGATCAAAGATAACCGCCTGTTTACAACCGGAAACATCCCGGAAGGCCAAGCCGTTATCGCCATCAATACTGATGATGGTAAAATTTTGTGGAAGACGAACTTGATTGATTCAAACCCGAAACATGGCTATCCGGGAGCGCGTTGCACACCTTCCATCGATGGCGATCGATTATATGCGATTTCTACCAATGGCGCGGTTTCCTGCCTCAGTGTCGCAGACGGAGAAATCATCTGGACGAAAGATTTCGAAGAGGAATGGAATGGGAAAATGATGTCCGGATGGGGGTTTTCTGAATCTCCGCTGGTAGATGGCGATCTCGTTTTATGCACGCCCGGCGGTAAAGACGCGATCATGGTTGCTCTCGATAAAACCACAGGTAAGGAAGTCTGGAAAACATCCGTCTCAGATCTGGGTGAAAAAGGCAAAGACGGAGCCGGCTATTCTTCAATTGTGATTTCCCATGCTGGGGGAGTGAAACAATACGTCCAACTCACAGGTAGAGGTTTAATCGGCGTTCGTGCCAGTGATGGAAAATTATTATGGAACTACAATCCCGTTGCCAATAAAGTTGCCAATATTCCAACGCCGATTGTCTCAGGCGATTATGTCTTCTGCTCGACCGGTTATGGCACAGGCAGCGCCCTCGTCAAATTATCTAAGGATGGCAAAGGCATCAAAGCAAAAGAAGTTTATTTCCTGAATGCCAAGACATTACAAAATCATCATGGTGGTATGATTCTTTATAAAGATCATATCTATTGTGGACACGGACATGGCAAAGGCTTTCCCATTTGTATCAATTTGAAATCAGGTGAAGTTGTCTGGGGCGGAAAAATTCGTGGCGAAGGTTCCGGTTCCGCAGCGGTGACCTTTGCGGATGGAAATCTGATTTTCCGCTATGAAAGTGGAGATTTAGCATTAATCGAAGCAACCACCGAAGGTTATAAATTGAAGGGAAGCTTCAAGGCAGATCAGGTATTGGGGAAAGCCTGGGCACAACCTGTGGTTTGCAACGGAAAGCTTTACCTGCGAGAGCAGGATGTTCTAATGTGCTATGATCTGAAAAAATAAACGAACGTAATCATTTATCAGATTCAATCAGCTCTATCGGTGTCTATCGGCAGAGCTGATTTCGTTTTTCAGCCAGCACTGTTTTTAAATT
>NZ_CALEMX010000554.1 GCF_937910335.1 uncultured Gimesia sp.
AGTCATGAAGGTAAAAAATGGTACAGTGCTTCCAGTAAAATACAAAATGCAGACAAGCAGGTGATTACGATCAAAAATAATTTAAAAAAGTACATTGCTGAATTTCAGAAACATGCAATCATTCTTCAATAATACTCCTATCGCAGAGTTTTCTGAAAAAACGATGTATTACTGACTGAATAACCGCCGGTGATTGAGAAAAAAGTGTCACCCAGAATTTGTTTAATCATTCAACCCTTGCGGCTGTTCACGTTAAAACGCGACAATCAAGGTTACAGTAAATTTAATACCCGATAAAGGAAATAGGATATGAAGGGGATTGACAATTCAAATATTCAACAACGGTCTCAGAGAAACTGTTGCCTTTTTCTGTCTTATATTTTTTTGAGTCTCCTGCTCACGCTCTGTGGTAGATTGACTTACGGAGACGAGCCAAGCATCGATGTAACGGTGACCGTCGATTTTGGTAAGGATCTTGGCCAGAATCTGGGTACGTTGTTCGAAGCAACCGATGATCAGGGGCAGCGGATTTTTGGAGCGGGATTTACAAGCGTTTATAACTCCTATTACCGCGGCGAGAGATATAAACTCCAATTCTACATTCGACCACCACAGCAGAAGTGTCGCCATGAAATCAAGCCAATCGCCCGAGCCGGCACTAATGCCAGTATCTTTCTTTATGATCTCGGGGAGCAGGTTTACGCTAACCAAGGGAGCAAAGGGGGACTACAACAGTGGAATAGTTCACAGCAGAAATGGAGTTTGGTTGATACAGAGAAACCGCACGGTTCATCTGCCTCTACCGTGCGGGGTAAGATTTTAGCATGGTTTGATAGTGGGTTAATGCACGGTGACCAGAAAATCTTTTCACAACCCTCAGATGCAGAATATAAATATTACTATTACGGGCAAGGTCACTTATTTTTCTTCCGAAAAACAATGTCAATAGCAGGACGGGTCGACAAGAGCTTAGTCGCGGTCAGATGGAGTCCATATGCAGAAAACCTAAACGTGGATTTATCCTTGGCAAAGACGTTGACGATTAATTCAATCGAGGTTTTCCCATATTCGTGGGGGCAATATGGAAATGAGACGTTGACCTGTTTCAACTATGGTGGAGTTTACACCTTTGATGGGCACAGGTGGAAGACCCTCATCGAGCCAAGCACTCAGACGAGTAATCAGATATACTCAATGATCTACTACCAAGACCGACTGCTGATGGGGCAGTATCCATCCGGTATGCTATTTGAATACAGCGGCAATCAAGTTCGCATGCTGGAAAACTCGCCGCCAATTCCAGCAGCTGCATCTCCCAGTGTACGCGAAGCACAGACTACTGGAATCTATCGTGGCGAGTTGTTTGTTGGAGTTTGGCCTTGGGCTGAGCTGTGGCGGCTGAATCCCGATACCAGCCAATGGAACCAGTTGGGTCGGCTATTTACTCATCCCCAAGTTCATTCTGTTCCGGTTCATCCGTACGAAGCGGAAGCAAAGTCGAATGGCTTGGTTATCAACGATCTCGGTCAACGCGTGACTGGTATGATTCCACATAATGACAGCTTACTCATAGGAACATCGTGGAAGATGGGCTCTAAAATTTATGGTGTGGACCGCTTCGACTTTCTGACGCCTCAGCAGCGGAAAGAATATGGTGTGGTCCACCAGCTCAGGATGCCGGGCAACCTGGTGAGCATCTTATCTTGGCAAGACGAGCCGACAACACTGCGTTTTGTAGTGAAAGAAGGTCGAATGGCAATAAGTCAGGATGGCAGAGATCTGGCAACCGTCAAAATTAACTCGGCCCTGTTTGTGGACTTACCAAAAACTACCATTCGATGGGGACAGGGTGTTTTTGGTCCACTGAATGGAACATTGACAGCAGTCAATATGAAGTAGAACTGTTCGTCGGGTAGATTCCTGAGTTGTGACCGCTCTCAGCGCTCAAACAGACTGTAACTTGATCCCAAATAGTCAGGCTCGTTGTTTCTCTGCCCACGCCAAGATCACCAAGAGGCAATCTTGGCGGCAGGACACAGAAAATAGTCTGTTGTCATTAAGGTGTAAATAATCGTCGTCTGGTTGAGTTGTTCTCCTTATCAATACCAAACCAATAAAAATCGTGTATAAAGACTGTAAACACCGGCCAGAAAAAGTAGCGCCTGGCGGGGAATGGCAAACGGTTTTAATAACGTAGCGCCCAAATGACCACCTGCTGGTTTATGAGCCAAACCCTTGAAGTCGAGAGCTCTGATTTTCTGAGGGCATCGCTTCTGTCGCTGTCACAGATAGGCAGAAACGTGACTAAATTGCTCTTCTGCTAACTCATATTTTTAGCAGACAAACAGTAAAGTTGTTGATACAATTGAATACTGAAGACTTTGGAATCGTGTCATGCATGAAGGCACAACCGTTATTTCGATCAGGGAGAACAGACATGCTTCACCGTCGTGATGCAATGCTTCGACTGGGACAGTTGGGACTGGGGCCGCTGACCTTGCCCGGTTTACTGGGGTCAGAGAGTCTGCGCGCAGCGGAATCTCACAACTCAGGGCTGATTTCGACCAGCGGTAAGGCCAAGTCGTGTATCCTGATTTATCTCTGGGGTGGTCCGCCACAGATGGATATGTGGGATCCTAATCCCAAAGCACCGCAAGGCATCCGCAGTCTGTTTGAACCCATCTCGACAGTGGTACCGGGAATTGAGATCAGTGAGGAGATGCCATTATTTGCGCGCCACACAGATAAGACCACGATCATTCGCTCGCTTTCACACGAAAGCAATCTCCATGAAGCATCCGTGTATCGTACACTTACCGGCAGGATCGATGAAACATTACGCGTACCACGAAACGATCGCAAACGAACCGATGCACCAAACTTGGGCTCAGTCGTATCGTACTTTCGTCCCGTAACCGGAATGCCGGGTGTGGCTACAATTCCCAGGCCCATCGGTCATGGTGGAGTCACCTATGCGGGCACCTATGCCGGCTACCTGGGAGCGCGGCATGATCCATTGGAAATTGCAGCAGCGCGTGGGACACAAGGGTTACCCTCTTTACCCCTCAGTTTGCCTGAAGAAATTACCAGCACGCGTCTGCTCGCACGCCGCGGCTTACTTGAATCTCTGGAACAGTTAGACCGACGTTTTCAAGCCAATCCACAAGCAAGAGATTTTGATGAGTTTCGTGAAATGGCATTCAGCATGCTTGGCTCGTCCTCCGTTGCAAAAGCATTGCAGATTGATCGCGTCGATGACAAAACCCGTGACCGTTATGGCCGCAACGAATGGGGCGAAGCGATTCTGACAGCACGACGGCTAGTTGAATCTGGAATGCGGCTGGTGACAGTCTCGTGGATGTTAGTCAATGGCAGCAGCGTCTCGAATGTCTGGGACAACCATGGCAATAAAAGCAAGTCCGGCTATCAAATGCTCAAGTCGGAATACTGCCTTCCCTCTTTAGATCAAAGTTGTGCTGCACTGTTGGATGATCTCAGTAACAGCGGATTACTCGATGATACCCTGGTCGCCCTGTACGGCGAGTTTGGACGCACACCAAAAATTAATACAAATATGGGACGCGATCACTGGGGCGCGTGTCAGTCGGCTGTCTTGGCTGGAGGGGGCATTCGTGGCGGCCAAGTTTACGGGGCCTCCGATAACCATTCTGCATACCCGACATCAAATCCGGTGTCGCCGCAAGATTTACTGGCAACAATTTATCATGCACTTGGCATCTCCCACAATTCGACCATGTACGACCAGGCTAACCGTCCATTTCCAGTTGTTGATGGGCGACCGCTGACACAACTGTTTGGGTGATGTTCCGGAAGAACATCAGTGACAAAGGTATTCGGTTCGTAGTGAGAGACCGATTTGTTCATAAGCAATCGTACAAATCGTCGAGTACAAACAGACTGTCGCACGTTAAGTCCCGCAGCCAATTGATCTTTGAAAACAAAATCTGGTGAAAGAACTGACGTGAGTCGGGGCAGGTATGCCGTGAATGGCCGTAGGTTGTGACTTTTCAGGAGCGAACTCGCATACGCTGAGCGTGAAAAAAGACTTATGTTTCGATTTGATCTACGCCGCAATCCGCTCGTACGATTTGATCAGCCCTCCGAGATGTTCCTCACAGTGGATCTCATCGAGCTTGTTCGTCTCGTATTCCGGCGGCGGCTCGACAGAGCAGGGTGGCAGATATTCTCGTGAGCTGTGCGCTCGATGTTTGTTGTAATAATCAACAAAAACCGAAACAAGATAATCAAGATGTGTCTTGCCGAAAGCGATGAAATGGTTCAAGGCTTGGTATTTTCTTGTTTGAACAAACCTTTCAGCCTGGGCATTCAGATTGGGAGATCGGATCGGCAGCATTTTCGGCTTGATGCCTCTGTTCTTCAGAAACTGCTTGAACTCGGTAGAGAACTTCGTGTCTGGATCATGGATCAGGTAGGTCGGCTTCTCATCCCGTTCGGCAACGTGGTTTACGAGCGCTTTGGCCTGTTTAGTCACCCATGCAGAATCCGGATTTCGCGTTGAGCGTGTGGCTAAGAGTTCACGCGTTTCAAGATGCATGAAAACCAACACATACAAATCGACGAGCCCACGCGGTGTCACAGCTCGTTTCGTAAAGAAATCGCAGGCCCAGAGTGTTTCCGAATGAGTTTTGAGAAACTGGTCCCAGGGGCCTGTACTTCGTTTCGGACTCGGCTCGAAGCTAGCACCGTTCCTGCCAGTGATTCACGAAACGGTTGGGCGTGTTAAAAAAGCCCACTATCCACGGCTGCAAACGATAAAACGTCGATCGCTGGTTCTGGAACAAAACGGTTGTTTGAACCCGCATTTCCCAGATGACTTCCCTCGCTTTGGCACGTAATTTGCGCCAT
>NZ_CALEMX010000555.1 GCF_937910335.1 uncultured Gimesia sp.
TTTTCTTGAATCGTGACAACAGAGATTTTTCAGGAGCTTTTTTACGGTCAGTAATCGCCGCAAAATCACTCACCGATGCACCACGACGACCAGGTGTGACTGGCTTGTAGAATCGGATTCCCATTAAAAATACTCCCTCGATATACTGTCGGCTTCAAAACCGCTTCTTAAATAACCTTCACTCAAACGCTTTGTTAAACTTCATTTTAGAAGAATGAAATACGATCATCTTCATGAAGCTCGACAATCGCTTTTTTCCACGATTTTGTATAACCAATTTTGTGCTTATGACGACGCGGCTTTCCGAGTCGGTTCTGAGTTCGAACAGAAACCACTCGCACATTCCACAAATCCGCTACGGCATTCTTGATATCTGTTTTTGTAGCAGACTTATCCACGACAAACGTGTATGCATTAAACGACTCAGACAGGTGAGTCCCTTTTTCTGTAACCAATGGCCGGATGACGACCTGATACGGCTTCAGCTGAACGCCTTTTTTTGAACCATCCGACATAACAACTAACCTCAATACTCAGACTGGATTATTAAACCAAAATTCTCTTAAAACTAAGCTTCAGAACGACCAAGCAACCGATCTAGGGCAGACTTGGTTAACACCATTTGCCGCTGACGCAGAACATCGTAAGCGTTCAAATCAGCAGCCGGTGATACTTGTACTTTTTCTATATTGCGAGCAGACTTCCAAACCACTGGATCATGACCGTCGATCGTCAACAAACAACTAATGTTAGACAGACCCAAAGCTGCCAACATACCTGTGACCTCTTTGGTCTTTGGCACTTCCAGCGCCAATTCGTCTACCAGAGTAACCTGCTCATCTTCAAATTTGCTTAAAATTGCCATTCGCGTGGCCAATTTGACTGCCTTTTTCGGCAACCGATAACTCCAGTCTTTCGGAGTCTTGGCAAAAGTATGACCACCACCTCGACGCACAGGACCGCGAGCACTACCAGCACGAGCACGCCCCGTTCCCTTTTGTCGATACAGCTTTGCAGTACTACCTCTGACCATGCCACGACTCTTGGTTTTGGAAGAGCCAATCCGCTTGTTTGCCTCATACATCACGACAACATCGTGCAATAACTGACGATTCACACCACTGGCTAACTCGGTGGAGTCAAATTCATATTTGCCCACTTCTTTTCCAGCTTTATCTTGAATTGCAACAGAAATCATTTTTGACACCATTTATATAAGGCAGAACGATCTTACTACTTCAAATACTCTAAATACTAATACTTATTGGTACGCCGAATCACCAGATCACCACCATTGGGTCCTGGCACAGCGCCTCGCACGAGTAGAAGACCATTCTCCTCATCAATGCGAACCACCTTCAAATGCCTGACTGTAATCTGCTTTCCGCCATAGCGACCGCCCATGCGAGTCCCCTTCATGACGCGAGCAGGATCCGCACTCTGACCAATCGAACCACCATGACGGTGCACACGCTTTACACCATGAGTGGCACGCTGACCAGAAAAATTATGTCTTTTCATTACACCTGCAAAACCGCGACCTTTACTCGTGCCAATCACATCGATGAATGGAACTTCCGCAAAGTGAGAAACCGTTAACTCATTCCCGACTTCACAACCATGAGCTTCACCATCAGTCCGAAACTCTTTGATAAATCGCTTGGGCTCACAGCCCGCCTTTTCAACAACGGCAATTCCGGATTCTGCACGCTTTTTTTGTCGCTTGCTATCCAAGGCAGCTACATGACCGCGCTCACTACGAGCAGACAGTCGACGAGGCTTATCCCCAAAACCAAGCTGAACCGCCTCGTACCCATCAGTGTCTACCGTACGAACCTGCAACACAGGACAAGGACCAGCCTGAATTACAGTGACGGGAACCATTACCCCATCATCATAAACTTGCGTCATTCCGACCTTTTTACCTAGTAGACCGACAGGCATACTCATCACCCTTAAACTATGGGAACAAAGCCTCTTCGAAACCCGCCCATACAGAGCAGCAAGAAGCATAGCACCACCAGCTAATGCTGGATCCCTAACCAATCAAGCAAACCTGGTTATCCAGATCCGCGAGCATCATAACGAAAACCTTTAAAGACTAGTTTCCGCCAGCGGACGCCTTAATTTTAATATCAACCCCAGCCGGTAAAGACAATTTATTCAAAGCATCAATCGTCTTACCCGTCGGAGATAAAATATCAACCAAACGCTTATGAGTCCGAATTTCAAATTGCTCACGCGACTTCTTATCAATATGCGGCCCCTTCAGAACCGTATATCGCTCAATTCGCGTTGGCAACGGAATAGGGCCATGCACAATCGCACCGGTTCGCTTCGCCGTATCAACAATATCTGCTGCTGATTGATCCAAAACGGAGTGATCATAAGCTTCCATGCGAATTCTAATTCGCTCTTGACTCGCAACGGCCACCAATTATTTCCTTCACTAAAATTAGACTCAGACCCCGCTTAGACACCTAATCCGAGCGGGGAAGCGAGCAATACTAATGAGACCATTGCTGGTTGTCAACAACCCGAAGAAAGCTTAAAACGCTTTTTTCGAAATTACGACATTCTCATATTGAAAGCCTGCCAAACACTGCCTATATGAACACAAGACACTTTTGGCCCCGATTCACAGAGCAGACAACGTAACCATTCAGCGACGGGATACCAAGCGCCGAACCGTACGTTTTTCAAAAATCAACCAATCATCTCTTTTAATACACCAGGAGGAGCCGGCGCGTATTTTAATGGCTGCATCGAAAAGGAAGCCCGGCCCTGAGAAAGACTGCGAATTTGCGTAGAATAGCCAAACAACTGCGATAAAGGTGACTCCACTTCCATCACACATAAATCGCTTCGCCACTCTGTATTATGGACAGCCGCATGCCGGGAACTGAGATCCGCCTGAATATTTCCTCGAAACTCATCGGGAGTTACCACTTCCATTTTCATGATCGGCTCCAACAACTGCATCTTCGCATCCATAATACAAGCATGTAACGCTTCAGAAACAGCAGCCTCCACAGCAACTTCATTCGTTTCACCATCTCGAGACGCCACACTCAACACAACAAATTGCACATTCATCAAAGGAAAACCGACTTGTCCGCCCCCTTCGGCCCCCATTTTTAATGTTTCCATCATGACACTTTGCAATGCAGGATCTAATGCCTCTGGTGCATCCGGCTTCAACTGACTCACAATGGAAAGCGGAGTCTCTCCCTTAAAAGGCTCTAACCGTAACTTCACTTTGAAATACAGATCGCCATTCGCAGAGGGACGGCTGAACTCCACCTCTTTTTCTATCGCCGCCAATACGGTCTCACGATAACTGACCCGCGGCTTATGCACGCGCACGCTCAGATTAAATTCGGTTTGCATTCGATTTCGCAGAACCTCCAGATGCAACTCACCCATTCCCGAAACAATGGTTTGCCCTGTTTCCTCATTCGGAACCGCCTTAAAAGTGGGATCCTGCCTGGACAACTTTTGAAGAGTTTCTTCCAGCTTTTTCCGGTCGGCACTCGACTCGGGTTCAACGGCCATCGAAATCACTGTCTCAGGGAAGGAAATACTTTCCAGCAAAATCGGATGTTTAATATCACACAGTGTGTCACCAGTGGCTGCCTCCTTCGGACCAATCACACCAGCAATATCGCCAGCGTCAATACAGTCGGTCTCCACCTTCTCCCGGGAATCAGCGTGCACACGCCATAGCTGACTGATCAACTCTTTCTTGCCGGTTCGGGCATTCAGTAAACGACTCCCACTTTTTAACTGCCCGGAATAAACGCGGATAAAACACAAATCGCCGTGCTTATCTGTCTGAATCTTGAAAACCAGACCACATACCGGTTCGTCGATCACAGGCGATCTTGAGATCACTGCATCCGAAACCGGCCCCCTCTTCTTTACGGGCTGAGGATTGGTTCCTTCCACGGGCGGGCGATCCAGTGGACTGGGCAAATAGGTTCCCACGGCGTCCAGTACAGGTTGTACGCCGATGTAATTCAATGAAGAACCACAGAAGGTCGGTTGTAAATCTCCACGCAACGTAGCTTCTCTCAGCAGGCGATGAATATCTTCTTCGGCAATATCTTCTGTCTCATAGTATTGCTCAAGAACTTGATCATCCAGTTCAGCAACGGTCTCCAGCAGCTTACCGCGCCATTCTTGCGCCAGCTCCAGATAGGCATCGGGAATTTCCCTGACCTCAAAATTGGCACCTTTTGTATCCAAGTCATAATACAAGGCTTTCATTGTGATCAAATCAATCACGCCCTGAAAAGGATCACCGGTAGATGCGGAACCTTCACCAATGGGTACCTGCATCGCAACAGGCTTGGCTACCAAACGACGCTCAATTTCCTGAAATGTCCTCAGAAAACTGGCTCCGATCCGATCCATTTTATTAATAAAGCAGATGCGAGGTACATGATATTTATCTGCCTGACGCCAGACCGTTTCGCTCTGGGCTTCAACACCTTCCATTGCACTGAAAACAACAACGGCACCATCCAGCACACGCAGGCTGCGCTCGACCTCTGCCGTAAAGTCAACATGGCCTGGCGTATCGATGATGTTGATGGCATAATCTTTCCACTCACAAGAAATCGCAGCGGAATAAATCGTGATGCCGCGCCGGGCCTCTTCTTCATCAAAATCCGTAATGGTCGTGCCTTCATCAACATTCCCCATACGATGTGAGGCACCGGTATAAAACAAAATCCGTTCGGAAGTTGTCGTTTTACCTGCGTCAATGTGAGCAATAATCCCTATATTTCTGATTTTCTCTATGGAAGCTGACATCTTACCTTTCAATCCCATCTGTAAAAATCATCGCTTAACTGAATTCACACAAAAACATTTTACCGCTGGAAGCAAAGGCGATCAGCGACTTTAAGTAATCCACTTATCCACTTCTTCTGTATCGTTTACAAATCTACCTGAAACCACAATATCAAATATTTGTCCTATCAAAAAAAAAGACGCACGAAGTAATGACTCGAAAGTCTTACCAGTGCGTCCAGATAATTCTGAAGTTGTCTTAGCGAGAGAAGGCGAAATGTGCAAACGCCTTGTTCGCTTCTGCCATGCGGTGAATATTCTCACGAGTCGTCATGGCAACGCCTTCCTTTTTATGAGCAGACAAAATCTCATCTGCCAACCGAACATCCATCGGTCGCCCTTTTTTCCCGCGAATCGCAGCCAGAATCCAGCGAATTGCTAAAGTCTGCTGACGCTTGGAATTAACGGGAGTCGGAACCTGATAGGTGGCCCCACCCACTCGTTTAGACCGTACTTCAATTCCCGGCTTCACATTCTCGACAGCCTGTGTGAAAACTTCGATGGGCTCTACATCAGGTACTCGATCCTTGATGCGATCCAAGGCAGAATAAAAAACGTTTTGAGCAACACTTTTCTTGCCATCGTGCATCAGGCAGTTCACAAACTTGGATGCCAACAGTGAATTAAACCGTGGATCTGGCTTTAGCTGTGATACACTGGCGGTAAACTTCTTGCCCATTCCAACTTTTCCTCTAACTTTAATTTCAATGCCCGAACAGGGCACCGACTGATGTAATCAAATACCTGAAGATTGATCTAAAATAAATGCCTATTTAGGACGCTTGGTTCCATAACGACTACGTGCCTGACGGCGATCACTCACACCCAGCGTGTCGAGCACACCACGGATCACTTTGTAACGCACACCAGGCAAGTCACGAACACGACCGCCGCGTACCAGAACAATCGAGTGCTCCTGCAGATTATGGCCTTCACCTGGAATATAAGCAGTCAACTCTTTCCCGTTAGAAAGACGAACACGTGCCACTTTACGTAACGCCGAGTTAGGCTTCTTGGGGGTTACCGTTTTCACATTTAAACAGACCCCACGCTTCTGAGGACAACCCTCAAGCAGAGGAGTTTTACTCTTGGAAATCGGTTTTTTTCTCGGTTTACGAATTAACTGATTAATCGTCGGCATCAAAACAACCCATCTTCGTTCAACGCATGAACTACAATAAATACTCTATAAACATGGTCAAAAATACATATGGCCACTTATTTACGTTAAAATTACGCTCTCTTCAGAGACCGGAACGGGACAATGTATCCAGCCCACATAGATCCGTCAAGTCTCACACCAAATCCATTTAAGGACTCTCACCAGAGAATCAGACAATCCCACCCCACCTACTCATCAATGGGATTCGGGCTGGGTGGCGTATTCTCAATTGAAGAATCCAGCTCTCCCTGGCCAAATTCCCCTACCTCTTTTATGGTCTCTTGAATAGTTTCTTGAACGGTCTCTTGAACGGTCTCTTGAACGGTCTCTTGAACGGTCTCTTGGATGGTCTCTTGGATGGTTTCTTGCACGATATCCTGAACAATATCCTGGCCGCCTCCCAAGGGAACCGGTTTATCGGGCTGAATTTCATTCAATAAACTCATTCGTGCCGCCAGAATTCGCTCTTTCTCAGCCTTTAACTCTTCCAAAGCTTCTGGTCGAATTCGAACTTCTGAATTCTGATGTTGATAGAACCCGGTTCCCGCTGGTACCAGGTGACCTAGAATCACGTTTTCCTTCAGACCGACAAGATAGTCAACACGACCGGCGAGTGCCGCTTCGGTAAGTACCTTCGTTGTTTCCTGGAAACTCGCAGCAGAGATAAAGCTTTCACTTTGCACTGATGCTTTTGTAATCCCCAGAAGCTGCGAACTGGCCGATGCTGGCTTAGGCTTGGTAAAGCTGGCAGGTGCTTGTCCCGCCAATTCTACCTGTGCATTCACTTCTTCAATTGTCGCCAGAGGAACGAGGTCGTCCGGCTGGAAGTCGGTATCACCCGCATCGACTACCTTAACGCAGGCGATGGTCTCTTCATTGATTTTCTGGAACGTCAATTTATCAAGAACAATTCCCGGCAATAAGTTTGTATCACCCACATTTTCAACCATCACTTTGCTTAACATGCGGGAGATAATAATTTCAAGGTGCTTATCATCGATTGTCACACGTTGAGCACGATATACGTTCTGGATTTCATGCAGTAAATATTGCTGAACCGCTTCCGTTCCACTGACTCGTAAAATATCGTGCGGCACGAGAGGTCCACGAACCAGAGCGTCGCCGGCTTTCACCAGGTCACCTGCGTGAACCAGCAGATGCTTACCATGGGGAATCACGTGTTCCACTTCGGTGCCATCTTCTCCGCGAACGATCACGATTCGTTTTCCACGTTTCTTTTCAGGAACAAACTCGACTTCACCATCGATTTCCGCTAACACGGAAGGATCTTTGGGGCGCCTTGCTTCGAACAACTCTGTCACACGAGGCAAACCACCTGTAATATCCTGCGTACCCGAAGATTCACGAGGGTTCTTAGCAACTACAGTACCCGCTGTAATCTGCGTGCCTTCGTCCACTTCGATACTTGCTTTTTCAGGAAGATAATAGAAGTCCAGAATTTTGCCTGTACCATCTTCGATAATAATCTGCGGGTGTAATTCGCCTTTATGTTCAATAATCGAACGACGAATGTGACCACTGGGGTCTTTGTCAGTACGAATGGTTTTGCCTTCGACACATTCTTCATACCGAACACGCCCACCCACTTCTGCCAGAATGGAGATGGAGTGAGGGTCCCACTGACAGATCACCTGACCCTCTTTCAGTTCATCCCCTTCATTGACCATTAAAGTCGCACCGTTGGGAATCGTATAGCGTTCCAACTCGCGGCCTTTTGTGTCGTTGATCACGACCTCACCATTTCGGGTCAGGATCACACTCTGACCTTCGCTGTTTACAACCGACCGAATGCGGGCAAACGTTGCTTTACCAGCACGACGTGTGCGAATTTCATTTTCTTCTACTTCACGAGACGCTGTTCCACCAATATGGAAAGTACGCATCGTTAACTGGGTGCCCGGTTCACCCACACTTTGTGCGGCGATGATACCGACGGCTAATCCTTCTTCTACAAGCGAACCAGTAGAAAGGTCCATCCCGTAACAGAGCCGGCAAAGACCCAACGATGATTCACAGGTCATCGGGCTGCGTACCTGAATTTTTTCCAGACCCATCGCCTCAATACGACGTGCAATTTCTACGGTGATCAGATCGTTTTCGCGTACGATCACTTCATCGGTAATCGGATCCACAATATTGGTTCGACTGACACGACCACGGATCGCATCGGTCAAGCTCATTTCGACCTTTTCACCTCGATAAAGAACACCACGAGTCATTCCCTGCGCGGTACCGCAGTCATGTTCTGTGACAACCACGTTCTGACAGATATCTGCCAGCTTACGTGTCAGGTATCCAGAGTCTGCCGTTTTCAATGCAGTATCGGCCAAACCTTTACGAGCACCGTGAGTGGAACTGAAATATTCCAGTACTGTTAATCCTTCACGGAAATTCGCCTTAATGGGAGTTTCAATAATTTCTCCACTTGGCTTGGCCATCAACCCACGCATACCACCCAACTGACGCATCTGTTCGATACCACCACGGGCACCGGAATTCGACATCAGATAAATCGGGTTCACATAACGGCCTTCATCTCGATAATCATTTTCCAGTTCATGCATCATGGAAGTCGTAATTTCTTCACGGGCATGGGTCCAGGTATCGAGCACCTGATTATAGCGTTCTTCAGCGGTAATCAGACCACGCTCATAAAGCTTGGTTTTTTGCAGAACCGTTTTTTCGGAATCTCCAATTACCTTTGCTTTGTTCGGAGCCGTTTTCAAATCGCTGGTACCGAAGGAAAGTCCACTCAATGTCGATTCCCGGAATCCGGTTTCTTTCATTTTATCGAGCAGGTTAATGGTTTCACGCCGCCCCAGTTCCAGATAGCAGTCAGAAATCACATTCGAAAGGTCACGGCCTTTCATTGTGATGTTATAGAAGGCCATTTTCTTAGGCAGAATATCGTCGAAAATCACGCGCCCCACGGTGGTTTCAATTAAACCTCCCGTTTTGTACTCTTCAGCCCCATCCCCTTTGATCCGACGATCAGAAGGCATACGAACTTTGATAATGGCATGACGATCCAGCTTATGTTGCTGAAATGCTGCATGCACTTCATTCACGCCGGAAAAGACCATCCCTTCACCCTTACGATCAGGTTTTTTGAGGGTCAGATAGTAACAACCCATCACGATATCCTGCGAAGGACGAATAATCGGTGCACCATCGGAAGGACTGAAAATATTATTCGTGGCAAGCATCAATGTCGTTGCTTCCACCTGAGCTTCAATCGAAAGCGGCAAGTGTACCGCCATCTGGTCACCATCAAAGTCGGCATTGAATCCGGTACAAACCAGCGGGTGAATACGAATCGCATTCCCTTCAACAAGAATTGGCTCAAATGCCTGAATCCCCATGCGGTGCAATGTAGGGGCACGATTCAAAAGCACGGGGTGATTTTGAATGACTTCATCCAGAATATCCCACACATCTTCATCTTTGCGTTCCAACATCCGCTTGGCAGATTTGATCGTATCAGCGTGACCGCTATCCTTCAGCCGACGAATAATAAAGGGCTGAAACAGTTCCAATGCGATTTTCTTAGGAAGACCACATTGATGCAGTTTCAATTACGGAA
>NZ_CALEMX010000556.1 GCF_937910335.1 uncultured Gimesia sp.
AATCCACAACGGTTCTTCGCCAAACTCGGCAAACCAAACCTCTGAGCAGCCCTGCAATTAACGTCAGTAAGGGGTGAAAAAGTTTGATCATTGTGGTAGAATCAGTTTCGGTGGTAACATGATGTAAAATAAGGAGATGTCACTTTATTTGTACCCCGCTGAGACACAGGTTACACTCAATTGACGACCTCTTTCAGTGCTCTGCGGAACCTTCGCCGACTGCAGGGCCGCAGAGTTTACGCAGGTCACCTTAAATGCTGATGTCGCGCTTGCTGTTAACCTGATTCAGAACAGTTCGAAAGCTGTTGCTTACCTGCGAGCCACCGTAGAGGACTCGAACTTTTGTAAGTTCCTTTTATTTCACGACTTCCGGAATCGAGTTGCGCGCGAGTCGTTCAAAGAGCGTTTTGTACGGGGAGATGAGCGTCACCATCTCGACTCAGCGTCCTTCTCATCCTCAATTTCTCCGACAATTTCCTCCAGAACGTCTTCCAATGTCACAATGCCGACTGTCCGTTCCATCTGCTGAACGACGGCCAGATGCTGGTGACGCGTGCGGAACTCTATCAACAGTTTGTCGGCGCGAGTATCGGCACTGACGACAAATGGCGAGTGCAGGATCGAGGTGATCGACGCCTCTTCCTCACCACCAGCAAGCATCCTCAATACATCGCGGGCGATCAGCATACCCCGAACATCGTCAGGGGATTTTCCGAAGATCGGGTAGCGTGAAAACTCCTTAGTGCGAATGATATCTGCAGCTTCGCTAACCGTGGCCGATGCAGGAATGGAGACCACCTTTTCCAGCGGTGTCATGATGCCTTGAGCCGTCCTATCGTTAAGGCGAAACGTTCGGAAGATCATGTGGCCCTCGTCGGGTTCGATGTGGCCGCCTTTTCGACCCAGTCTGACGAGCGCGCGTATCTGCGTTTCCGTTCCGATTCTCCTTTGTCCCCGCATCAACGTGTCGGAAAGCCAGGCAAGCGCAACGCCGAGCGGATATATGGCGAACCCCAAGGCGCGAATAACTGGAGCCGACCAGCGAGCCAATCGCGGCGCGTAATGCGATCCTAGCGCCTTCGGAATCACCTCCGAGAAGACGATTGTTCCGAGCATGAGCACAATCGTGATGGGAACCAAGGCCCTTGGGCCGTAAAGTCCGAATGCCTGCTGGCTGACGAGAATCGGCCCGAGCACATTGATCAGGTTGGTGAGAATCACGACCACGGCCAGCGAACGAGTCAGTTCCTGCTTCACTTCCCGCAGCCGTCTCGCACCGTGTTTGCCGCGTAGAATCAGTTCATCGACCTCCGGCTGAGAAACGCTAAGGACTGCTGCGTCGACAGCGGCCATCAACCCCGACAAGGCGACAAATACGACAATTGAACCTAGCAGCCAAACCATGAACTCACTCCCCATGCAAGAAGAATCTGCTGTGAAAGCATTCCTTCGCCGAATATGTCACAAATGCGTCATCATTGCAACTTCTTGGCGCCTGACAGGGGTATGCGGACGCGTACATTCACAATGAGGGGGCTGGCTAATCCGGCCACTCGCAGCTTGAAGCAAGCAACGATCCGTCGTTCACTATTGTCCTTCGGGCGAAGGGCGAGCAATCGCCCCAAAGAGCGATGAGTGCCGAGACGCCCAGTACGAAGAGCACGTTGCAGATGTTACTGCCTACGACGTTACCCAGCGCAAGACCAGCCGCGCCGGCCATGCTTGACTGAATCGTGACGGCCATTTCCGGCGAGCTCGTCCCGAAGGCAACGACGGTCAAACCGATCAATAGAGGAGATACTCCCCAGATGGTTGACAGTACGGGAGCGAAAATCTTCGTGTGTGGTCAATCTTTAATCGGTAAAGGAGGAAAACCGGAAGATGTGGTTGTCTTTCTCTGATGTTGCCGTTTCTGCATTGACTGCGCTCATTAATTTAAAAGCAGACGGATACGCATATATCCCGATTTTGAAATAGGAATATATACTTTGAGTTGATACACTCTACTTGGCCATAAAACCTTATTGACTATCGTAGACTCCAGGCCTCACTTTCCGGTGGTAGGGAGTCCTATTACGGCATTGGAAAGGAACCATTATGCCAGCCAAGTTTCAAATCAAAAAAGCACGGAACGGCAAGTTCTTCTTCCACCTTCTCGCTACTAACGGTGAAGTCATCCTCGCCAGCCAGATGTACGCCTCGAAGGCAACAGCGAAGAAGGGAATTGTCTCGGTTCAGGCAAACGCTGCTGATTCTGATCGCTATGAGGCGAAGACCAACAAGGCAGGCGAACACTACTTCGTACTGAAGGCGAAGAACCAGCAGGTGATCGGAAGCAGCGAAGGCTACAGCGGTAAGACTGGCATGAAGAATGGAATGAAGTCCGTTTCGAAGAATGCTCCGAATGCGGCCATTGAAGACATAAACGTGAAGGTGAAAATTTGACCAATCGGTAGTCTTCTTTTGATTCCGCCCGTCGGCCCCACACCCCAGCAAAAGTTTCTTGAGTTTGAGCGGAACTTTCGCCGACTGCAGGGCCGTAGAGTTTACGCATTTCACCTTATATAATGATGTCGCGCCTGCCGCTAACCCCGTTCAAAAAAGTTCGAGGAGAGTTGGTTACTTCCGAGCCACCGTGGAAGACTCGAACTTTTGCAAAGCATTGCTGTTTCACGACTTCCGGAATGGGGTCGCGCGCGAGTCGTTACGAAGAGCGTTTTGTACGGGGAGCTTTGTGTAACGTTTACGAACAAGCGCTACCCACCAGTTAACTAAAACGCCGGTCGAGAAATCGCCCGGCGTTTTTTGTTTACCCGCTATCATAGCAGCATTTGGCACCGTGCTCCAATTTCAGAGACTCTCCGTCGGGTACAAAAATGACTGTCGCCCGTTAAGTTCAACGGGCAATTGATCTTTGACTACAAAAACTGACGAAATAACTGACGCGAGTCGGAGCAGGTATGCTGTGAATGGCTGTTAGTTGTGACCTTTTAGATGCCAACTCGCGTACGCTAAGCGTGAAAAATGACTTGTGTTTCGATTAGATCTACGCGACGGGGAAGCAATGAAAACTCTACCTCGCGAGTTGTTACGCAGAGTGTTTTGTACGGGGAGTCCCAGCGAATATTTACTTGTCACTAACTCATAGTCTAAAATGGTGTTATCTTTTTGCACTTCCCGTTTCCTAAACTGTAGAATGACAGATGAGATTTTGCACGCTGTGTATCGCTGCAACTAACCGCCAATATATACAATACAGGGTTTCATCTGAACAACTGACGAGAGAAAGGTCACCCCATGCTCAATCGAAGAGAATTCCTTGCGGCTACAGGTGCCGGGCTGCTGACGACTCAAACCGGACTTTTGGCTCAACAGCCGAAGAAGAAAAAACGTCTCGCAGTCGTCACAACTTTGTGGACGTACAAGTCGCACGCCTGGCACATGGCCGAGCGGTTTCTACACGGCTACCCGATCGGCGGGGAGTGGCATGAATCCGGTCTGGAGGTGGTTTCGGCTTACGTGGATCAGCGACCGGATGGCGATCTTAGCGGGCAGCGGTCGAAGGAATTCGGGTTTCCAATTTATCCCACCGTGGCAGAAACGCTTCGCTGCGGTGGAGACAAGCTCAACGTGGACGCCGTGCTGCTGATCGGCGAGCACGGTGACTATCCCCAAAACGAGTTCGGACAGAAGCTCTACCCGCGATATGAGCTGTTCTCAAAAATTGCCGGCGTGTTTCGCAAAGACAAAGTCTCGGTGCCGGTTTTTAATGACAAGCATCTGTCCTGGAATTTTGATTACGCAAAGGAAATGGTGAACACCTCAAAAGAACTCGGTTTCGCATTTCAAGCCGGGTCGTCGTTGCCGGTCACGTGGCGAATGCCGTCGGTCGACATGCCGTATGGGGCGGAAGTGACCGAGGCGATGGGAATCGCCAGCGGGCCGATCGACATCTATGACTTTCACGCCATGGAGATGATCCAGTCGATGCTCGAACGGCGGAAAGGTGGCGAGACCGGCGTGCAGGAAGTGATGGCGTTACGAGGACCGGAACTCTGGCAGGCGTTGGACGGGGGGCAGTTGCCAGGTGGTGGCTGGCCACCTGAATTGTTTGAAGCGTGTCTTTCGCGCAGCCAGACGCTCGCCCAGCCAGCGAGTTTCAGCCATCGATACCCGACGAAGGAACAAATTCGCGAGAAGGTCAAGGACCCGATTTACTACTGGATCAAGTATCGAGACGGCACGATCGCGCATCTACTGCTGCTCAACGGACTGGTCGGTGACTTTACATTCGCGGCTCAGATCAAGGGACGGAAGAAGCCACTCTCGAC
>NZ_CALEMX010000557.1 GCF_937910335.1 uncultured Gimesia sp.
GAGAGCAGTTCTTCGTCTGTTACAATTTCGAAATGATACGTCTCCCCATGAACCTTATGTGGACCACTCAAATTATCAGCATCTTCCGCTTGAACCGTAAGGCTGATTTTCTGACCTACTTTCAAGTCAAGGGGAAGTACCTCAAAACGTTCCCAGGGTTCGTTGTCACTTCTTTGTAGAGAAAAATCTTTCGGGTTATTGGAAGGTTTTTTGCGGAAAGGACGTGGCCTGAAGTTGGTGTCCTGATCGACCAGAAAATCAAATCGCGCAGACTGAATTCCATATTCGTCGGTGATTATCCCTTCTACTGGAATCATGGCTTTCCGAGTGATCGACTTGCCGATTCCTGTGAGCTGTGTGTCTACTTTTGGTGGCTGGTCGATGATACCATTGATGCTCAGGCGAATCGGTTCTGTTACCAGCAAACCATCTGCGTCTTCTAAATAGATTCGAATGGGTTGGTCAGCAATTAATGGAATACTCTCGGGAATAGAATTATCATTGATTGCTGTCAGGTCTTGTTCTTTTGCGACTAATATAAAGGGGATTCGAAAAGTCAACCCATCAGTTCCACACATCTGCTGCATCTGAGAGGCAGTGAAGGGGACCTGCTTCACAATTTCTCCCTCTGGGTTTTTCCATGCCAGGAAATTCTCGGTTTCTTGCTCTGAATCTGGTGGAGACTGCTCCAGTTGGATCTGAAGAGTATCGGTCTCTAACGAAAACCGGGTGATTGGTTTATTGGCAGTTGATGCCATCTCGAACTTTGTATTGATGGGTAAAGAGATCTGGGTTCCCTGGACCGTCTGGAGATCAGCCAGTGGCTGTTTTGTTTCGGGGTTTATTTGATTTAACCCCGTATACTCCGGGTAATAACATGCCAGATGAATATGATCCAGAACGGGAGTTTCAACGATATTCACCTGATAAGGATTGGGATTCGTAAAGTCGTTTCCAGAGACCCAGATCTGGATGTCATCCAGTAGATCTGTAATGGTATGTTTAAATCGACCTTCTCCCATGCGCGACATCACAGTGCGTCCACCGCTACGTCCATTCTGCGTACGATAAGTCAGTTGCACTCGATCAGGTACTTTTTTGCCATCAACGGTCTCAACCAGTAAGGTCAGATCGTTTCCTAATCCATGCTTATAAGTCTGGTTCTGGAATTCTTTGATTCGATCTCCCGGTTGAGCAATGACTTTCACGACCAGGCCGGTTTCGCGATTCCAGTAGTCGCTGCGCAGCTCCAGATAACCTTTGGCCCAGCGCGCCATTGCAGGTTGATTGAAGATTGCCAGCACTAGAATGGAAACGAGCAATAGACCAGACCAGAAAACAGCGCGCTTTAAGGGGCGCTTGTCGAAAACCTCTTCCAGTGGAAGTTGCCGACTGCCTTCAGTGACCTCATTTACCGTTCGCTGCAGCATCGCTTTCGTCAGAGCGTTCTGTGGTTCTTGAGAGTCATGCAGTTCTACCGCAGTGGCCAGGCGGTCGTTTAATTCGGGAAAGCGTCGTTCCAGTACCAGCGCTAATGCTTTTCTTCTCATTTTTTTCAGGAGGCGAACGATGATAAAACTACCGGCCAGAAACAGGATTGTAGTGAGTGCAATCAGGATGAAAGAAGCACGATACCAGATTGGTAATTCAAGGTGACTGAGTTGAAAGTAAACCCAGTCGACAACGAAGCTGAACCAGAATACCAGGCCGATAACAGCCAACAGTTTGGCAGTTCCTTCCAGCAGAATATAGCGACGTATTTTGCCCCGTAACCGATTGAGCAGATCGGTGAGTTCCACAGGGATCGATGATTGAGAAGGTTCATTCATGCGTTTATTTCAGACTGACCAGAGGGAGTCATCATTTTTTCTCATTTACAAGTTAAGTTATGATAATTTAAACAGTTTTCTTGTGAGCCATTCGATTGCCAATAATCCAGCTAACATGAAAAAGACCCATTGCTGATCCCAGAGTGTTTTCAATCGTTCATCGACTAGAAACTCTTCTCCCATCTCAGGCAGGAGAGCGGGAATTTTTTCTGCCTCTCCAATGGCAAGATAGGTTCCACCTGTATCGCGGGATAATTCCTTGAGTCCTTTCACATTTTGACTTAGCGACTCATCTTCCAGGCGGGGGAGTAAAACCGAAAGACTACCATCTACAATTTGTCCTTTGGAGTCAGGAACGGTCAATTGGAAGCGATATTTTCCAGGGAGACTGGCGCGGAAACTGGCAACATACTCTCCCGGTCGATTTCGATCATGCATCAAAAGCAGGTTGGGAACCAGAGGTCTGCCGCGCGGGTCGATTACTTCCATAGGCACCGACTCTTGAATCAAAGGTTTAAACTCGGGGTTGAGTAATCGAACGCGAACGGACACAGTCTGACCGAGCTGATATTCATCTCGTTCGAGAATTAAAGTACCCCGTTTGGTGCCTCTTTTACTGCGACCCTGTCCGACATTACGGATCAGCTTGGTCCAGAAACGATCATAATAATCTTCTTCGATGGAACGTAGTCGCCAGATTTCAGGGCTACCCAGATAAAAGCAACGGCCTTCACCGTAATACTGTGAAGCCATCAAGATCGAGAAACCATACTCCGTTTGTGTTTTAGGATCCGGGAAATGGGCATAAACAGTGGCTGCTGCTTTGGGACCATTCGAGGGGTAGCAGCGATAAATGCCCGGAAAGTTCTCCCATAATTCTCTGGAGGTCGCGGGGTCGTCAGTCAGCATCAGAAAGCCTGCCTCCAGACCTGCCTGCGTCCATTCGATCCTGCGAATTTGAGTGGCTTCTTCATCCAGATAATCACGTACGAATGAGTTGATTGATACGGGGTATAAGTCAAGGATCGGCTGGAACTTTTCGGCGTCCTGCGCGAGTTTGGGTGTGTTGACATCGCCGGCAACCAATACGATACCGCCCCCCCCGGTAGCAACCCATTCATTTAAATTTTGCATCTGTTCCGGCGAGAGCAGTTCCCAGTTCACATCAAACGCGAGGATGACATCATATTCAAATAAAGCCGTTCGATCGGGGAATTCATATAACAGTTCATCCGCATCTTGAGAAACTCCGGGTGGTGAGGATTGCAGCCAGACATCCGATTTGATGGAAGGGTGTCGATAAAGCATTGTTCTAGTGAACCGATAGTCCCGCATCGGACCACCTGCTAAAATGAGAGTTCGTGTCGGACGACTGAAGACATTTACCGTGTGTTCCAGTTCGTTATCCATCACATTGGCATCCTGCACCAGCTGGTTACCCCGCACGCGCACGAGATAGCTGATCTCACCTTCTTCGCTGGGTGTCCGTTCAAATTTGACATCCACTGGAATTCCTTCTTCAGTGGGCAGTAAAAGATCCACAGAATCAACGACCGTGGGCTGCGCTTCATCCTTGAGTTTTTTCAATAACTCGATGGTGACTTTCCGTCCGGGCATCCCGATGGATTGCAGGAGTGCTGTGATTTCAAAGGCATCACCAAATTGCACATCTGTAGGGGCAATGATTTTTGCAACTTGAATATTGGCCGGTTTTGTCGGACTGCCTGTGCCCAGTGTAATGAGGCGAACTTTAGATTCTTTTGCCACTTCGTTTGCAGTCAATAAATCGGTGCCGGCATTGGATGCACCATCGGTGGCAATAATAATTCCGGAGAGAGTGGAGCCATTGATTTCTCGAATCAACTGTCCCAATGATTCTCCCAGTCGGGTTTCCAGTCCTTGAGGTTGCAACAGGCTGTCCCAGTCGATTTGCGTGTTCGATTGTGCTATCGAATTTGCTTCTGCATTCGTTGCCGATGGATTATCTTCCGCCTGCTCTTTTTTAAAGATGTGATGGGGTCCCGTTAATTCCTTGTCGAATGTGTAAACACTGACTTGATGTTTTTTCTGCAGATCTTTAATCAAGGGCGAATCTGCCAGCAATTTGTCAACAGCCTGCATACGACTGGGTACAGATTGATTTGCCGGAGAACTGGCATTGACGGGCACTTGTTCATTGGGATGCCGCATTGAAAGCGATGTATCGATTAGAACTGCTACGCGTGAAGGACGGAATGACATTTTTTGAGTGCGTTCGTGTGGATTAAAGACGATAATCATTAGAGCCAGTAAAACACAGAGTCGTAAGCCGGTCAGCCAGCAACGCCAGAATAGAGGTAGTTGAGACGAATCCTTCCAGGCAGTTCGGAAGGAAAGCGCCAGGATAAGAAACAGACCTCCCAGCAGGAACAGCCAACCCCATCCTGATTCGGGCGTATCGTACTCGATCGAACGAAACGCGGTCGTTTCGCCTGCGGCCAAGATGAATAAATCAGGAATGTGAGAAAAAAAGTTCATGCAGCAGCACTCGCTGTCTGAGGATGGTAGCTTAATCGGTAAGCCAATAACTGTTCACAGATCAAAATCAGAAACAGAATTACTAATATCGAGTTCGTAATTTCTCGACCTGCTTCCTGGCCTTGAATCCACTGAAACTCTCCCGGCTCCTGAATCTGGATTTGTGATCGATTTCCCAGCGCTTTAAATAATTCCTCGCTGGTTGCCAGTTCCAGGTTGCTTTCGGTAGACGGGAAATTAAACGCGTACATTTGTTGTTCCACCGTTTGGTCCTGGCGTTTCAACTGAACAGAATAAATGCCCGGTTGATCGGTTTCCCGGTATGTCGTGTCCAACTTCAATGAGCCGTTTTCGGAAGCGTTGCTTTCCTGTTTGGGCGAGGCTTTCAATCGAATGGTTCGCTCTCCTTGAGAAATTGGAGTTTGAATTTGAATTTCATCAGAAAACACGGCGGCATCAAGTGAAAACGTAATCGGATCTCCCACGATTTCTGCCTGTTCGTGAGAGCGCGACTGAACCAGATATTTTTGAAGCTCCAGTTGAAATACGATGTAGCTTGGGTTAAGTGCCCAGGAGTTCCACGGTTCTCCTTCGATGGTCGCGATTGGTCCTGCTGACGTCAGACAGGTGATAATACGGCCTTTGCCAAAACGGTGTTCTATGATGAAAGGCGCCTGATTTCTGAGAGTGGCAATGATATTCACTCCTGACGCATTTTTTGCTTCTGTTTGCAACCATTTCTGGGAGAGTGGGAAGTATTTGGAAATGGTGACCGCTTCAATCAGTGGATTATCCTGACCAGCGAATACAGAAAACAAAGGGTGATCGCTGACTTGCATGTCCACGATTGTATTGGTTTCTCGGGCAGGTAGATCACGAGGTGCCATCTCCAGCGGTGCGGGGAACAGTCCCTTTCCCTCTTTAAATAACTTGTCGTTATAAAACGCAGCTTGAACCGAAGGCCCGACGAACCAGACCAAGCCTCCCCCTTCTGAGACAAATTTTTCTAAAACGGAAACAGCATCGAGAGGGAGTTCAGCCACGTTCAGCAGATAAATATTTTTAAACTGATCTAAGGGATGTCTGCGGAGATAATCTACACTTTCGACAGAAGGAGCAAAGCCGGTGGTTGAGGCATCCGGTGCGATTGCGGTTTGGATATACATCCATTCGTTACCCGAGGGGTTTCCGTCAATGATCAATACGGGATTTGAAGGTTTGACAGCGATGGACAGAAAACGCTGGTTGTCTCCGCCGAGTGCATCATTCGTCAAGCTGACATTAATCTGATGCAGATCCGGTTTATTAAAAACGACATCAAAGTCCTGAGAGATTTCACTGCCTGCTTCAATTTTGTCAAAAACAATACTCATGGGAAGTTTGTTCTGATCATCGAAAGCCGAGACTCGCACATCGTTGGCAACCTGATCTCCAAAATTTTTGATACTGACTCTTAAACGTAGTGGGACGTTCACGGCTGCAACTTCCGTGGCACCGGAAAGTTCCGTAATCGCCAGATTGGGTTGGGAATCGGGGACCGTTTTGACGAGATTAATGGCGACATCATCATTACTTAAATTTTCGATTGTAGAAGCGACTCCTTTTTTCTCCTGCCAGTCAGATTTTCGAAAATCTGAGATCAGGTGCAGAGTTTTGATCACGGCCCGGTCTTCATTTAACAAATCAGCAGCGACTTCCAGTCCTTTATTCAGGTCGAGGCTCTGATGCGAACAAGTTAAATTACTCAGCTTGGCATCTAATTCATTGATCAGTTCTTCGTTGATATCTCGTTGCAAAAACAGTGGTGCATCGGCACGCGAGAGAAGGATGAGCGAAAACTTTTCCGTGTTGGGGCGATTGGCTCCTTCTGCAGCGATTTTCCGAATGACTTGTAAACCTTCGTCAAAGGCATTCTGTTCGCCCCAGACATTCTGCATCGAGCCACTATCATCAAGTACGATCACATGGTGTGATTTCGCACCATGAAACATCGATAGTTGATTCGGATCCAGGATCAGCCGTGCTATTAATAGCAACAAACAGATAATCAGAAAAATCCGCAGCAATAATAACAGGAGCTGTTCGAGTAAAACGCGTCTCTGATTCGTCTGCTGGCTTTGCAGCAAAAATTCCATAGCCGCAAAATGAACCCGTTTATATTGGAAGCGGTTAATCAAGTGAATAATGATGGGCGCAGCGACCATCATGGCACCGGTATAGACCAGTGCCGAATTCACAAAATGTTGTGTTAACCATGTTTCCATATTAGATGTATTCAGCTAATTTTATTGAGGTTTGTTGAAATCTGATTTACCTGGTTGTGTTACTGTCTGATAGATTGTTGCATGCCGATGCGATGGTTTAAATAATGTGCCAGGGCGGCATCCAGGTATTCGCTGGTTCGAATGGTTTGATAGTCAAATTTATTTTTGGCGCACCGTCTTCTAATTTCATTTAAGAACTCTTGCATGGCATTGAGATAACCCTCTCGTAATGAGCGGGGATCACAGACCAGTTCACCAGTCTCTTCCATGCCTTCAAAACGAGTGGTCCCTCCATAATTAAAATCGAGTTCCTGATCATCGAGAATATGCAGCAACATGACATCGTGTCCGCGATATTGCAGTAGTCTCAAACCTTTGAATAAATTTTCCCGATTCACGAATAAATCGGAAATGAGAATAATGGTTCCTTTTTTGGAACGTGTTTCGGCGACTTCTTTTAATACGTCAAAAATGTCTGTTTTTTTAGCTGGTTTTTCTGCAGCCAATGCGGTGAGCAGTGCATTTAAGTGATTTCGTTTACTTAATGGCTGTACTTTCGAGCGAACGGCATCATCAAAAGTCACTAGACCCACGGCGTCCTGTTGTTT
>NZ_CALEMX010000558.1 GCF_937910335.1 uncultured Gimesia sp.
CTTTCCGCCAATATCAGACCTTCTGTATTGAATTCGGAATCTGCTACATTGCTTAACGCTCTTGAATTCCTCGATTGTTCAACAATCGATGTATTCAAGCAAAACGCTTCGATTTCATATTTATGATTCCACCCATACCAACCAGCGAAAGAAAGACCCACTACGGCGGCAAAGAAGAATGGTTTTTGTGGTCGCGTTTTTTTTGCAACAGGTTTATCAACAACGGGAACCGGTACTTCCTGAGCAGCTTCTGAATCGTTCTGGGACGAAGATTCCATCAGACTTTCCTTTTGTATAGAGGGAGGGGTTTCGAAAGTAATTCGAATAAACCTGTCACCATCAGAAACGATCAAGTCTCAGAAATATGTTAAGCAGCTCACAAATCAACTCAAAAACGCGTTATTGTTCATGAATTGACTACACGATTGAAAGAATATCGCAATATTCCGAGTTCTACAAACTTACAGTCCAACTGAACGGGGTTGATCGATCTCAGTTCTTATCAGCTTTCGCAGCATTCCAAACCGTGACACCCAGATGGTAGCCTGTGTGTTGTGGAGAGTTGTTAGAATACCAGGCAGTAACAAGACTCCCATCGGCCCGCTGTATCGTAGAGGGATATCCGCAATCGCCACCATCAGCAGTATGAGCCAGTCGTAAAGGCTTACTCCAACTCTGGCCTTCATCGCTACTCAGCTTAGCACAAACTCCGCGCTGGCCATTAATGCGGACGCCATAGCTAAGCAACAAACGCCCATCCACCAGTCGAGTGAGATGCCCGTTGATCTCATTACGCTCAGTCACTGCTACCGGCTTCTGCCAGGTCACACCATTATCGTCACTGCGAACAAGCTCCATCTTGTCAATTCTCGCCGCAGCAAGCCAGCGTTTCCCACCCAGTGGAAAAATATCCGTTTCATTATGCCCAGGTCCGATTACAGAAACGACTTTCCACGTCCAACCATCGTCATCACTCCGCAGATGTGATGAGCGCCAGCCCTTAGTTTTTGTTGACTTCGCAGGATCACTAAACTCGCCTTGATAACACGACACATGCAGGGCTCCGTCGGCCCCCGCCCAGATATCGCCAAAGGGAATATATTCTGACCAACCCTCTAGAGATGCAGGAAACGCCTCTCGTTTTTTCCAGGTGCGCCCACCGTCTTTTGAACGCAGAACCCAACTACGCAAGATCGTATCGCGAAACGCAGACTGCTTGGGACGTGAAGCTTGTTTAATATTACTCCAACCAGAACAGAGCACCACGAGATCGCCATTCTTTGCGAGCCCAGCCGCATGATTCATGCGCACCGTGTTCGGATCATGCTGAGTAACCGTACTGCGTTTCTCCCAATGCAATCCATCTTTGCTCGCCCAGCAATCAACGTCACCTTCCTGCTGACCATGGCTTGGTTTGTTGTGAAACACAACTATGATCGAGCCATCTGGCATGAGTGTCAAATTAGGCCAGGCACACACATTTTCCACAGCAACCACCTGATGCAGAATCTTTGGTTCCTGCGCGGAGAGCAATCCCGAATTCAAAACAAACATCAAAACGACGACAGAACTCAGAATCGAAACACGCATGTCAACTCCACACTAAGAAAAAAAGTACAAGAGAAGGGATTCTGATTTCACCACTGTTTGACTCTACTCTATGCGGCACATTGACATTGGTCAAGTTCGCAGACGATTGCAAGACAGGTTTCAGCTGTCATTCAGATTTACAGAAGTACCGTATTCCATTCACATTGATTCGCCAATAATCACTTTACCGTAATACAGGCAGTCGCGCTTTCCGTTTTTCAATAACCGTTGTCTGCTCCTCAGAGTTGCTCTCTTCAATTTGTGTTTTGTCGTCAGTATTCCCAAGTGGGCAGTTGCGGCACATAACTAGAATGTAAGCTGAGGGAATAAAGTACAGCGCGAGTAACGTCGCGCCTCCGACTCCACCCGAAATCGTAATCGCCAAGGGTGGCCAGAATCCACCTCCCGCAATGACCAGAGGTAAAAAACCGGCGACTGTTGTTAGAGATGTTGCAACCACGTGCCGCGTGGAACGTAATACAACATCGCGTACTACAACACGATTACCTTTTCGCGATTCAGGGTTTGCCCGTAATTCAGCCAAAACGACGATCGCATCGTTAATAGCAACCCCCGCCAGGCCCATTGAACCGACAATGGCCATAAACCCAAAAGGAAAGCCAAACAACCAGAGCATTCCCAGACCCAGACCGATGGAAAGCAAACCAACGCTTCCTACCAAAGCAGCGACACGGAATGAAGAAAACGAAAGCACCAGTGTAGCCACCATCAAGACCATCAGAACCCCGACGTTTACCATCAGATTTCCGACGGCATCATTTCGTTTGGATGCCTCACCACCCCATTCCAGACGATAGCCGGGAGGAAGTTCAAATCCAGACTGCTCCAGGTTAGACTGAAAGTCCATCAATACTTTTGCGGGAAGTACACCCGCTTTAATGTATGCCTGAACTTCATTCATCCGTTCCCCGTTGAAGTGAGAGATGGCTGCAATTTCCGACGACATTTCCACTTCAGCGATGGCCGTCAAAGGGACGAATTGAGTCTGTCCATCGCTCGTTTTTGTATTCGAGATGAGTTGAAGAGAAGCAATCGCATCAATCGAACCACGTTGATCATGGGGCACTCGAATCCGAACGGGCAATTCCTCCGTTTCTTCGAGAATACTGCCGCCGAGAGCTCCTTCCAGTGCTGCATTTAACTGATGCGAGATCTCTGCATGATTCAGTCCAGCCAGCCTGGCCTGCTCTTCATCGATTTTCAACGACAACTTGGGGAGGGGGTCTGCCAGCTCTGCCTTATGATGTTGAACATCGGGCGTCATGCTGAGAATCGTCCGCAGTTCGTCACCAAGCTCACTTAATTGATGTAGATCCGGGCCAAACAGTCGAACTTCAATAGGAGCATCAAACGGGGGCCCCTGCTCTAACTGTCTAACTAAAACCCGCGAATGTGAAACTTTTGAATCAAGTTCCCGTTGTAATTCATGAATCAGTGCTTGTCCTTTAGAAGCGGATTCTAACTGCACAAGTGCCTGGGCATAATTTGAAGAGTTTTCGCGTTTGGCGATAATATTATAATAGAATTGTGGTGCACTCTCGCCTAAAAACCATTCAATCCCCAGCACCTCTGGATGTTTTAAAACAACCTGGCGAATGGTTTCTATAGTCTCCTGCGTCTCTGCCAAGGAAGCATGCGCGTTTAATTCCAGTTCAATGTTTATCTGGTCTCGATCTGCTGGAGGAAAGAATTGCTCAGGCAATTCACTCGCAACCAGAAAGCCGCAAACAGGCAAGACACACCCCAAAGCCACACCCAGCAGCGGACGCGCAAACAGATAATCAAGCGATTTCCGATAAACGGATCGCATCTTTGCATGACTGAAACCAGTTTGCCACCAGTGATCATTGTTTGATTCGACATCACGCTCTGCAAACAGAGCGGCAATCGCAGGTATCACTGTCATTGCGAGAAAGAACGAACTGCAAATTGCTAAAATCACACTGATCGCAATCGATCCAACAAACTCCCCCGCTGGCCCGGGCATTAATGCAATGGGAGCAAACGCCAGCGCTGTGGTTAAAGTAGACCCCAGTAAAGGAACCGCTAAATGCCGCACGGTGGAGATCACTGCCTCTTCAGGCGAATTGCCAACCTGTAATTTAGACCGCACTTCATCAACGACGACGATCGCGTTATCTATCAAGAGCCCTAATGCAATAATCAAACCCGTAATTGACATCTGATGAATGGGGATATCCAAAAAACGAAGCCCCGCCAGAACCATAAAGGCTGACAGAGGCAACGCCAGTCCGATAACAACGGCATTTCGCCAGCCCATCATAAACACGATCACAGCAATCACTGCCAGACCACCATACAACAGGTTCCGCAACAGGCTATCCAATCTTGCTTCCACATAGCGATTCTGATCAAACAGGGTCTGCACCATCACATCATCGGCCAGAGTTTGCTCAAACTCTTTGACGACTGCTTTCGCAGACTGGCTCCAGTGATCAAGCCGAACGCTGTCGCGTACGAAAGCGCCCAAAGTCACCGCGGGTTTTCCATCTGCTATCACCAGACTGCTCAATGGTAAGGCAACCCCCTTTTTGATGCTGGCAATATCACCTAACTGCACGGAATGCCCTTCCGTACCAAATTGAACCGGCGTATTTGCTACTCGCGAAAGTGAATCCAGTTCTGAATCAACTTCGATGAGCAGATCACTTTTTTGTCCGCGCAAGAGCCCTGCAGTCAGCTTGGCATCCGATGATTTCACCTGATCTGCAATCCCCTGAACACTCAAGCCCAGCGAGGCAACTTTATCCGATTGAATCTCAGCAACGATTTCCTCATCGGGATCACCAAAAGTGTCAATATCTTCCGTACCGGATAGTGAACGCAGGCGATCTTCCAGTTGTCTTGCAGTCCGTCGCAATACAGCGTAATTCACTTCACTCGGATTATCCCAAACCAGAGCGATTATCATGGCATAGGCTTTTACTTCCAGCTCTTCAAAATCCGGTTCCTCAACTCCTTGAGGAAAGTCAACTCGGGCATCGTCAATTTTATCGCGAATACGCGACCAGATTTCGTCGACTTCATAAACGTCATCGCGCAATTCAATCGTTACGGACGACATGCCAGAACGAGAAATCGAACGTAATTCTTTGATCTCATCGATCTCCCTGAGTTCCTCTTCGATTTTTTCGGAAACCAGAGATTCAACTCGCGTTGCGTCAGCCCCCGGGAAACGGGTATTTACGCGCGCCACCCGTTGCGTTAACACGGGATCTTCCATCCGAGGCAGCACATAATAACTGGATAAGCCGGCAACCGTGATGAGCGCAATCATCAGGATTAACAATCGACGATTTCGATAAAATAATCCTTCCAGCATGATTAGATCCCTTCTCGATGATTAACGACGCTGCATTGCTGAAATCATCATCTCACAATGATGGACCGTCTCACCATTTATTGTTTTAGCGGTTTGACTTAATCACAACTCGTTGATTATTTGCCAGCTTATGAATCCCATCCACAACAATCCGATCTCCTGTCGTCAGAGTTCCCCGTACGAGTACACGATCACCTGCGGTATGCAATACTTCAACTTGTCGTTTTTCTAAGACGAATTCACTCTCAGTTTTACCATCAATAACAGAATAAGCAGACCAGAGCCCCCGCTCACCCCGCGCCAATGCACCTAATGGCAACCAGAAACCCTGCATCGGAACTGCTTCTTCGATCTCAATACGAATCACCTGGCCAGGAACAAGGTGCAATGCGGCTTTCGAATTCAGAGAGAGAACGATTTCCCGTGTACGTGTTACCGGATCAAGCTCGGGTAAAATCGCTTTCAGTGTAGCGTCAAATGTTCTCCCGTTGAGCTGCACTTTTTTCTTTGAGCCCTGCTTCAGATCTTTGGCCATGTCCACAGGAACGCCGATATGCGCCTCCAATTTCTGATCTTCAACCAATCTGAATAAAGGCACATCAGGAGGAATGACTGTGCCTTCATCAGCATACCGTTTTGAGATCCGACCGCTAAATGGTGCAGTCAGCCTGGCATCATCAAGATCAACCTGATTGTCAGCTAATGCAGCATCTAAATTGGCAACGACCGCTTTTTGAGCAGCGATCTTCTCTTTACGCGTGCCTTCCTGCAGTTCAGACAGCCGACTTTTTGCGGCATCCAATTGAGCTTGTTGCTGCTCGACATCGTATTGTGTTTCTTCGAAAACAGATTTGGAAATGGCATTTCGTTTCAACAATTGTTGATTTCGTTTGTGATTTGCCTCTAGATTTTTGAGTTTGGCAGAAAGTTGCCTGACCTCGGCTTCAGTCACTGCGATTGTCTGAAGTCGAGGACCTGCTTTTAATTCATCGAGTTTTGCCTGAGCGGCTGCACGCTCTGCTTGCAGCTTCAATCGAATCACATCCAGATGCCTTGTACTTAAATTGGCCAGAACCATTCCCGCTTCAACCGAGTCACCTTCATCGACGGCCACGTTGATCAGTTTCCCACTCCGCTCAAATGCCAGTTCGCTGATGCGCGCCGCTTCTACTTTACCCGTATATTTTCGCTTTCGTAAAAACGATTTAACCGATTTGATTTCGACTACATCAACGGGCATTCTCTGCCGTTTTGAGTTGTCAGATTTGATTTCAGTGGAATAGGCAATATCAGCAAACGACCAGCATACTCCGGCAATGCCAGTCACCAAAAGAATGACTAACACCGGATAATACTGTTTTACACATGCCGTCACTATTTGACGAAACGTCATTTTATCATGAAAAAAAAGCGACTTAGGCCGTAATTTGCTGAAGCTCATTTCCAAACACCTCCTCACTGACACGCTCAAAGACCGCATCGTAATCCACTTCTGAGCTGAGCGGTTTCCACTGAATACCATCCAGAAAACGACTATAATTGTGTCGCAACATTTTAAATGGTTCAGAAATACCTATCTCTTGCAAAGAATTACTGGTAGCAATAATTGAATAGCCACCGAACGAAAGCGACCACAAACCAAACACGATCTCTTCGGGCGAAGTAGTATCTTTCAGATTGAGATCACCACTGGCAATTCCATCTCGAACCACACCGCTGACAACTCCAATGCAACGACGTTCGCAATTCGACATCACCTGCCGTCGTTCTTCAGAAGTTTTATCCCAGATCGAATCGAGACGAATCGTCTGTTCCACCCGAAAATGATCGGGGTATAATTTCACAAACAGCTCAGCAGCTGTTCCAATGGCAGCAATGCGCTCACGTGACGTCCCTTGAAACAAAGCCGCTTTTTCAAACATTGCCAGGCGTTTTTCCAGAGTCTGAATCGCCAGCGTGATAATGATTTCTTCTTTGCAGGAAAAGTGGTTATAGATCGTGCCTTTGGAGTATTCGAGCATGCTCGTCAGACGATCCATATTCAGACCGTTATAACCGCCTTCAATAAACATGGGACGCGCGCATTCCAGGATGATGGCTTCACGTTCCTGCATTTCTCGATGTTTGCGATCTCTGGTATTCATAACAACCCCATTATGACGGATCGTCATTATTAGTCAACATATTTATGCTTATTTTATATCGATTGTATTTCCAGTATACCAAACCCCATATCCGGACCGGTTAAACATGGAACAAATATCATCGTAAACCACATTTATACAGAGACTTAACATCTATAACCATACAAGAATGTTGATCACTCGATCGACTGGAAGCATGCCCCTTTTCCTTGGAGACCGATGAGATGGCCCCTGGTATAAATTGAACACTTCGTCAACTACTGTCGTTGCTTTCAGCGCACCTTGGAAAATAGGATATCAAAGGCGTCCCGTTTCAACCCAGCATGTCATTGAATGAGAAGGAAACCCTCTTTCACCAAAAACTTAACTGCTTTGCTCTTCTTTTTGTTTCTGGTATTCTTTGAGCTTCCTGTAGAGAGTTCGCTCACCAATGCCCAGCATTTTGGCTGCTTCCTCCCGCTTGCCATCAGCCAGATCCAACGCGCGCTCAATGTAATAGCGTTCGACCTCAGAAAACGGTCGCCCGATCAGGAAATCGGCACCGGAACGATCTGAAGAATAACTACTGTCACCTTCAGTCCCCCCAACGGGCATAATTTCTTCTGGCAAATCATCCAGATCCAGAGTGCCATCAGTATCAAGGACCAGCATCCTTTCGGCAGCATTTCGTAATTGGCGAATATTGCCCGGCCAGTCATAGGACATCAATGCACGGCGGGCAGCGCGAGAAACACCTTCGAATGGTTTTCCATATTGCGTTGACAGTTCTTTCAAAAAGTGATCTGTCAGTAATGGGATGTCCCCCCGTCTTTCGCGCAAGGGAGGCAGTTCAATATTGACGACGGATAAACGGTAATACAAATCCTGTCGAAAACTTCCTGCCTTCACCATTTCCAACAGGTCGGCATTGGTGGCAGCCACCAGACGAACATTCAGACTGAGTTCTTCATTCGTTCCAAGCCTGGCAATCTTACGGTCTTCCAGGACACGCAATAATTTTATTTGAGTCTGCATCGGCATTTCACCGACCTCATCCAGAAACAGCGTACCCCCATTGGCATGCTCAAATTTACCAATCCGCTTACCAATGGCACCCGTAAAAGCACCCGGCTCATGCCCAAAAAGTTCGCTTTCCAGAATACTGTCCGGCAACGCAGAAATATTCAGAGGAACAAATGGCTTACTTTTTCGCTCACTATTCTGATGAATTGCCCGAGCTACCAGTTCCTTTCCAGTACCACTTTCACCTTCGATCATCACCGTGCTGTTGGTTGACGCCACACTCTTCAGCTTATCAATTACTTTATGCATTGATGGCGAATTGCCTACGACGCCTTCAAAACCAAACTTTTCATCGAGCCGACGATGCAGCTCCGCATTGTGACGCATCAACCGTACGCGCGTGGAAGCTTTTTCAACAGCATGACGGAGTTCATTGATATCAAGAGGCTTCGTCAGATAGGTATAGGCACCAAGTTGCATCGCAGTCACTGCCGAATTAATCGAACCATGCCCGGTTAACACAATCACTTCCGCATCGGGTAATTCATCTTTTGCTGTCCTGAGAATCGATAAACCGTCAACGCCATCCATACGCAAATCGGTAATCACAATATCAGCAGTTTCGCGTTCAATCAGCTTGGCGCCCTGCTCTCCTGAAGTCGCAATTTTACAATCGCAACCCACGCGCTCCAGACTCTCTGCGACAGCCTGTGCATGGGCTTCATCATCATCAATAATCAATACACGAATGACTATCGATGCAAGATCTTTTTCAGTAGCATCTTTCGCGCTCATTGAGCAGACTCTCAGCCTTTTCTTTATATGGATCGAAAGTTGGTTTTAGAAGTAATTCTTAGCATACCGGGAATGAAATGGTAAAGCGAGTTCCCCGACCGAGTTCGCTTTCGCATTCAATCGTCCCATGATGTGCATCGATAATTTTTTTCACTGTAGGCAATCCTAATCCGCTGCCTCCGGATTTGGTCGAAAAGAAAGCGTCAAACATTCGGGATTTGACTTTCTCATTAATGCCTTTCCCATTATCAATGATATCGAGATAGACCATCCCATTTTTATTATAAGTCTGCAATTCGATCAAACCACCATCAGGCATGGCCTGCACGACATTCAACGCCAGATTCATCAGCACTTGCCTTAACAGAGCTTTATCCACCTGAATCCGAGGTAGATCGGCGTCTAAATGCGGACTGATTTCAATATTCGCTTCACGTGCCTGCGGACGGAAAAAATCGATAAAGTCGCTCACCTGTTCATTCAGATTTGCTTCAGTTAACGCTAGTTTCCCCACGCGTGCAAATTGCAAAAATGCATCCAAAATCTCTTCCAGATGTTTGCATTCGCGCTGCACGCTTTCCACTTTTTTCAACATGCGATGCTTCGCAGGAACATCAAGAGAATCTAGATCTTCTGTGAGCAGTTCCAGATTCATACTCATTGTAGAAAGTGGATTTTTAATCTCGTGAGCCAAACCTCCGGCGAGCGAAGCGATTTCCGAATACTGCGCCTGAAACTGCTCGCGTTCATCGATGCTTAATGGGCTCTTATTCATTTCAGATCATTCCGGATTTCAATCTTACAAACCATTCGATCAAAACAGTACCACTCGATACAGCCATGTTGAGAACGCGGCTTTCGCTTGAAAACGATCGGCCTTTCTGAAGACTGTGAGGAATGTCTCCTGCGTGGCGTCGAGAGCGGCCTCGCGGTCACGCAGCATGCGCAGGCAGATAGCAAACACACGGTCTTGGTGAGCCGCCATGAGGTCGT
>NZ_CALEMX010000559.1 GCF_937910335.1 uncultured Gimesia sp.
AAGACCGTACTCACCCAGCGTCCCGTCTCCCCATGTTGCGCAAATTTAAAAGGACTTTTCATCACTGCACCAGGTGCAGCTGTGAAACCTTCGGGTTTTTCTTTTGGACCTATTTTTTGGCCATGCAGTCGTTCTAACTCCGGCTTATAATCGAACGTATCCATCGGACTGGTTCCGCCGTTCATAAACAACTGAATGATGCGCCGCGCTTTGGGAGGATGATGTAAACCTGCTTTCGATTTGTCCACAGGTGCAGCGAATGCGTCATCCCCCAACCAGGCTGCGAGTGCCGCTGCACCAAAGCCACCTCCTGATTGAGTCAGCATTTCACGCCGTGTTAATGGAAGATTCAACATCTAAGACATCCCCGTTACTCAACAAAAAGAAACTCATTCGTATTGAAAACCATCCTGCAAACTGTTTCCAAACCATGCTCTTCCGCTAAATCCGTCATGCTTTTTAATTCATCAGGTGTTGGTTCACGTAACCATGTCCATAAAACAATCTGTTTAACTTGATCGGGAATTTTTGATTCCGCAGTACGAGCTCGTTTTGCCATCTTCTGAGCATGATGTAAAACAAATCGATTATTCAAGAGCACCAACGATTGCAATGGCGATGCAGAAAATCCGCGTGCGGGTGACAATAATCCGAGATCCGGAAAATCAAGCGCGTCCATCAAGGGGTCAGCGATTCCGCGCCAGACAACGCGATAAATACTGCGTCGATAAGCCCCCGTACTGTCCAGGTCGAATTGATCGTAGTGCAACATGGGGGTCACCTGAGCCCCAGGGCTCGTCGTAAAATGTGAAATACCAGGACCTCCCATTTTCAAGTCGAGTAAACCACTTGCCTGCAAAACGGAGTCTCGAAAAGTATCTGCATCCAACCGTTGGCGTGACATGCGCGCCAATAAGCGATTCTCAGGATCGCGTTTGACCAAATCGGCACGATAGGCCGATGATTGCCGATATATCTTACTGTTGCATATCAGACGATGTAAATGTTTCAATGACCCCCGATGATCGCGCAATTCACAGGCCAGCCAATTGAGTAATTCAGGATGTGAAGGTGTGCCCCCCATCCGTCCAAAATCATTCGGTGTATCACAAAGTCCTTTACCAAAATGATAATGCCATACTCGATTCGCAATACTCCGCCAGGTCAATGGATTTCGCGGATCTGCCAGCCAATCGGCAAGCGCCGCCCGTCGTGCCGATTCGGAATGCGGTTTGGGCAATTCAAAACGGGCTGGCAAGGGAGACAAAGCCGTCAAAGCACCAGGGGCAACAACATCGCGCGGCTTTGTAAGATCTCCACGCACTAACAGCCGAATCTCGCGCGGCGTAGCATATTTCACCATACCTCGTTCATTCGTCGCCTCCGCCCCTGCCGCGTAAACTTTGACATAAGGCGGTAATTTCTGTAGCTCCTGTTCCGCTCGATGTTGTAATACCGCAGCAGCAAGCAGTGCCTGTTGCTCCGGAGTTCTTTTGGCTTGAGGTACATCGAGTACCACCTCCGCTTCTGCGGGTAAAGCGATGACGTTCAACCGGGCAGCATCCGTCGCTGCCAGTTTGAACCGCCCAATAATGTGACTACCGCCGTGCAGTTGTTTCAGCGTGACGACAAGACGCGTCCCGGGCTCAATGACAAGTGGCGCCTTCAACTCAAAGACGGCATGATGCCCGACTCCGACTTTGGGATAAATCCCCCAGGCCGTCTTGAGATTCCCGTCTATGGCATGTTGAATCGTCCAGCCAGCCTGATTGAAATCAGCCGTCGCCTGACGAATGGGAATCACTTTCCCCTCTTTTGCATTCGGAGAGAAGGCGCGGAGTTCGAATTCTGTCAGATGCAAATTTCCGTTGTGCGTTCGCCCCGGTCCTTTATGAGGCAATGAATCATCTGCCAGCACATCCAGCCGAACCGCTGTGACTTTTGACAAAGTTGTACTCGCGGTGACAACAATCGTTTCCTGCTCAGGTAATTTCCCACTCGAAAGAATCGAACCATCGGCTTTACGTTTCAGATCGGCCCCGTTGGTTGAGAGAAATACATCAGATTTCAACGGCACCCAATGCGGTTTCGAAACACGGGTTTTCTCCCATTCCGCTACCATTTTTAAGTTTTCAACGGTCAACAACAGACTCGCGTTCTTTTGCAGTGCTGCTGCCTTGAGTGAATTCCAATGCCTGCGTTGTGCACTAACACCCTGATCGATGTCGAAAGAAACATCCCCTTTCCCAATACCGGCAAACACCGCCTGCAATGCAAAATAGTCGGCCTGTGTGATCGGATCAAACTTATGAGTATGACACCGGGCACAGTTCGCTGTGGTACTGGCGAAGGCTCCCATTGTCTGCGTCACAAGATCATCACGATCAAGATATTCAAACGACTTCGGTGCCGTGGCGGCTGCACTTCGATCGTAAGGACCTGCCCCAAGAAAACCGAGCGCCACTGTTAACTCGGACGACTTGGGAAAGAAATGATCAGCCGCCAGTTGTTCTTTAATAAACGTTGACCACGGCGTATCCTGGTTAAATCGGTCGATCACATAGTCACGATAGCGCCACGCGTTGGGTCGATATTCATCATGTTCAAATCCATGCGAATCGGCGAAATGCACCGTATCGAGCCAGTGTCGCGCCCAACGTTCTCCATAGCGCGGCGAGTTCAATAGACGTTCTACCAGACTTTCATAAGCATTTGGGCGTTTATCAGCCATAAATGCTGTGGTGTCTTCGATGCTCGGCATTAATCCATGTAAGTCATATGTTAAGCGGCGAATTAAAGTACGACGATCAGCTTCAGGGGAGGACTTCAAGTTCTCTTTTTGTAATCGTGCGTGAATAAACGCATCAACCGCGTTCTCTGATCCATCACCGGGAACATCAGGGCGTTTTAGCGGTTCTAAAGACCACCAGTTTGTGTCTCCGTTTGCTTCAGGACCAGGTTTGGTAATTCGTGGATCCAATGCACCATTTTTAACCCATTTGGTAAGAATGGCGATCTCTTTGTCAGAGAGTTTTTTTTCAGGCATCTCCAGATCGGGATCGGTATGCATCACGGCTTTGATCATCAGACTCGCCTCGGGCTTACCGGGAACAATCGCTGTACCACGACTACCTCCCGTCTTCCAGCCGCTCCGCCAATCCAGAGTCAGATCGCCTTCCATCACACCCATTGCATGAGAATGACATTCGTAGCAGTGTTGTTTCAATATCGGTTCGACAGACTTGCTGAAAAAGGTCTTTTCATCTGCAAAGAGAGAACCTGAGACTAAGAGCCAGACCAGCAGACAAAACTCTATTCGAATCCGTTTCATCGGCCCAGCCTCCCGGCGATCTCATCAGCACATTGCAAAACCTGTTTTCCCACGCTGGAGAACACACCTTTCGGCATTCGCTTCGAGGGAGCCGATACCCAGACGACGGCGATCAAATTCTCATCAGATCCAGTAACAGGAGCAGCAATGCAGTGGATGCCTTCATCTGCTTCCGCATAATCCGTAGCATAGCGACAGCTGCGAATCCGCTCGCATTCCGCCAACAAAGCATCAGGCTCTATGATAGTACGTGATGTATCTGCAGTTAACGGAATCCGATCGATGGTTGACACGACCTCTTCTGAATTCTGAAATGTCAGAAGCGTTTTACCAGGCGCGTTGTTGTGCAAAGGAAAGCGAAGCCCGACATCCACGGCAATTCTTAGCGGATGCAGTCCACTCACCTGTTCAATGATCACACCTTCATCACCAACGCGAATTCCAAGCTGCACAGTCTCCCGGGTAGCATCACGTAATTCACGCATGAACGGCAATGCCTCTTCAACCAGACTCACATCGCCCACTTGTGGAAGTCCCAACGTCAGAAACTTGGTTGAAAGTCGAAAACGCTTCGAGAGAGGATCACGTTCCAGATAATTGCGATCTGTCAGCGTATGCGTAATCCGAAAGATGGCATTTTTGTTGAGCGAAAGCCGGGCCGCCAATTCACTGATACCCAGTCCCTCGGGGACTTGATTCAGCAATTCCAACACATCCAACCCCCGCTCCAACGCGGGAACACTTGTAGTAGCCACTTTCATCAAACAATCCTCAGCCGCTCCAACAACGTTCCATATACATAACGCGTCACACCAGCATAACTTCGACCTCATAGAGAGTCAACACTCATATCAAAGTTGGATCATACATTCTAAAATCTTCAAGGGCAGCATAGTTTTGGTTGATTTGTTGTAATGTGAGGCATTTTTTAAAGACAGATTGATCAACAAAGGGATCATTCACAGACCTCAATTCAATAAGTTAATTACTCTATAGGCCAGCCGATGAGATACGGGAGTTTGATTTGACCGCCGTTGATCACCTCGGCTTTCCACTCAAAGCTTTGCTGCTCATCTGCTTCGCTAGCCATTTCCAGCATTTCATCGACCGTATAAGTTCGTAATACAGAGACAATGCCATCCCAAAAGACAAAGAGGGGAATTAATGGAATGAGATATGTGAAGACCAGCCTGAGAATGCGAAACGGTCTCACAAACGGTGTCAATAATAAAACGAATATCGGAGAAAGTGCGAAACGAATGCAATGTTCCACGTCACGCTGCTGTGCTTCAAAAATAGCGATGGGCTCTTTGGCAGCAATGGCATTACGAAGAATGTCTTTGACTTCATCTGGGTTAAAGTGATGCAGACTGAGAAATTGAGTTCGCAGTCCCGATAGATCACTGGGAACTGCCTTGGCATCAACGCGTCGCGATTCGATTTCAACAGTTTCAGGAAAAGCCGATTCTACGTTTCGTAAGCCCGTTTGATTGGGAAAATAATCTGTCAATCTGATTCGTAAATTCGGAAAATCCTCTTGTAGCTTTGGAATCAAACTAAGCCAGGGGCCACCACCACCGGAGGCAATATCAACGATCTCTGAACGGCTTGTACGTTGTAAGAGATCAGTGAGAATCGGAACAGCTCCACCAAACAGATTAAACTGACTGGAAACGAATTGCAGGTAATCTGTCATAAAATTTCTAAACAGTTTCGGAAACCAGGGGCAGTCTTCAAACTCAAACAGCTGTCGTCGTTTCATATTGATTAATTCGCGATTAAAAATTTGCGTGTAAATAATTGGTCACTTCCTTGTAACATGCAAGATAACTAGAAACGCAGGAATGTGGGAGAGAAGCAGACTCCCGATTTTGCAAAAGCTTAGAAGCCTCAATGACTCTACTTCTTTCAAACTTGTCAGAAATGTTTCAGAATCGCTGACGATAATTGGTTTCCACCATGGAATGAAGTTGGCACGAGAGATATAATTAAGTTTCTTACTTAATGAATTTTATTAATCCCCTATGAACCTCATCACTCCAATTACCTACGGACACCTTCAGGAGATACTCTGTGCGTTTTCTAACGACCCTGTTCACTCTGTTAGCCTGGCAAACCACCGGATTCGCGGATTTAAAACTACTAATAGAGCTTCCTCGCAGTACCTATTGGCGTGGCGAAACGATTCATGCGAAAGCCACATGCACCAACGACTCCGCGAAATCAGTTCCTTCAACAGTTCTGCGATTAACCTGCCAGGAATGGGCCGCCACAACCGCAGATGTCCCGGCTCTCAAGGCACAAGAGACCACAACAGTTGAATTGACTCTTTCGACCAAATACTTAAAGTCTGGTGCAGATTACCAATTGATTACAAGGCTGTTCGAAGACATCGGAGCGAATCAACCCCAGGCAATTTCTCTCAAACCGCTTGCTGAACATCAGGCCCATTTCGCACTTATTCGCAGACCTAATTCAGAACGACTCGATGTCTGGCAATGGGTCTATGGCGGTCCCGTTGATATCATTCATGCCAAGTCGAAACTGAAAGCGAAAGATCTTGGATTCACTGTTGCCGGTGGACCGGTCTTCCCTTACTCATCTCCCAAAGTCGCTCCGCGCAAACAGCTTCAATCTTACCGCCGTTCACTAGAGGCGACGATGAAACGGGGAATGGATATTTCATTTTCACCGGTAGGACTCTGGCATCGCGAATTTAATTTGATTCCCCCCAAAGGATCCAAACCTTTAGTCGAGGAAAAATCAGACAACTCTAAAACAAAACACAGGATCGCAGCCCCCGATGATGATACACGCTACAAAGGCGCAGGCCGAAATGGTCAAGAATATTTCAATCCCTTTCATCCTGAAGTAGAGCGTCAGCAGGACCGTGCTAATGAAATGATGATGGATGTCCTGGGAGACTTCCCAAATCTTAAATATGCATTTATTGATGCCGAATTCGTGGATGATTTGTACTACCATAATACAAACGTAGCTGGATTAAAAAAAATGCAGCGTATGCTGGGATTCACAAAAGAAGAGATCGGACCCGCAAAATATGTTGCAAAAGGTGTGCTCGCAGATGATGACCGTGGCTTGCGTTATCGCCGTTACTCCTATCAACATGGCAATGGTATCAACCACACGCTGAAACGGGCTGCCAACACCGTTCATCAACAGCGTCCTGATGTTCAATTCCTATCAGACCCGTATCGCAGTGTTGCACTCTTGGATATGTTTCCCAACTGTGATCTCATCTCGACCTGGACTTATACGAACCCAGATCCGAAGTTAATGCTTTATATCGAAACATTACGAGCCGTCTGCCGTCCCTCAGGACAGGAACCGTTGCACGTGGTGACGCTCCTCAATTATCCAGGTTCAGTGGTCCCGGAAGCACACGATAAAAACTGGATCATGATGGGACCAGGAAGATTAAGGGAAACGACATGGATCAATCTTTCGCGGGCGCCGAAAGTAATCGGCTACTATGCCTTCGACGGATATTACCATAGCGACTTATCTTTCAGCCCGGAATCAATGCAGGCGTTAACCGACCTCTCACAAAAAGTATTCAAGCCATTTGGCCCGATGATACGTAAGCTAAACGTCGCACCTCGAAACATCGCGGTCCTGAGTTCTGAATCATCACGATTATACAATAAATCAACAGGTTTATTAGGCTATCCGAATTACCAGCCATACCATTTCTACACAGTTATGGCGATGGCCCATTTGAATGCAGATGTTGTTTTTGATGAAACAATCGAACGCTTTGGATTGGACCAGTATGATGTACTCGTACTTCCCAAGTGCGATGTATTAACCAAAACGGTTTACGATCAGATTTTGAATTTTCAAAAACGTGGGGGTATCGTCATATCTGATCAATATCTTGGCGCCGAAATCCCCAATGTCATTCGGTTCGATTTTGATTTCACACACCGACGCAAAGTAAGTGCGAATGCAATTGCGACCGGAAAGATCTATGTAGGAACGGGGCAGGATGATCATATTCTACCCGGAAAATCAGCTATGGAAAAAGTTCAAGGAGTAACGGCGAAACAGGACCAATTACTGCTTGAGTCATATGCAAAACAATTGAGAACGAAGTTGTCAGGTATCGTTCAACCCGATATCTGGTGTGATCAATACGATGTTTTGATCAATGTCCTCGAAAAAAATGGTGTAAAATATCTGGTCGTTATAAACGATAAACGGACTTATGATGACAGAACAGGACCTTTCAAAGCAGTCATGGAAAAGCTGATTCCACAAAAGGCCACTATCCGTGTCAAACGCGATTCCTTTCCTCCAGGAACGACGCCTTACGATTTATTGGCAAGTCAGAAATTAAGCATTTCTCAAAAAGACGACGTCATTGAGTTCTCTGTCGATCTCGGCAAAACTGGCGGAACGATCATCGCACTCGCCCCCCAAAACATTCAGGGAATCGCAGTCGAAGCGCCACAATGGATAAGACAAAACACGGAAAATCAATTTCGCGTGCGTATTGTAAATGCTGACAAAACAGCGACACGCGGGTTACAACCGCTGCAGATTCTTGTGACGGACCCTGACGGTAAAGATTCTGAATACTCGCATCATGCCTGTGCTGAAGAGGGATATTACGAATTTAATTTACCAGCTGCCGCAAATGATGCCATCGGAAACTGGAAATTGACCGTGAAAGATTTAACTTCACGTTCAATGGCAACGCATGAATTTGAAGTTCGAAAAAATTGACACTCGTTTTTGAGAAAAAACGATATTTCTTCCAGAGCATGAATGGCAGCACTAATAGTCTGCCGCTTATGAGAAAATAGTGACCTGTAGCCGGACTAGCTTTACATTCCTAATAGCAGTCAGATAAAATTAAAATCCTCTGAACGAAAAGTCACACTCCTCATTGCAGCACTCCTCATTGTGAATGGAGCCTCTTATGTCGCGTCTCTACACTCCCATCTTATCTCTTGGTATGTGTATCGCTTATTTGATTTTCAGTCATCAAGAGAATATCTCTGCGGCAGAAACGAATCTCGCTGCCGAAGCGGGTACTCAGGGGGGACTCGTTTTACAAATTGGAGCAAAAGACGTTTCCCGCGTCAGCGCGATGGCAAAAACGGGGCGTTATTTAGTACGTGTTTTGGAACGTGATGCCAAAACGATTCAAGCCGCACGAAAGTCGCTTCATGATCAAGGACTTTACGGCATGGTGTCCGTCGATCAACTCAATGCGAAAGGAAAACTTCCCTTTGCTGAGAACATCGTGAACCTGATTCTAATCGAACAGGCTCCTGGAAACATTACCGCTAAGGAATTCGCTCGCGTATTGACCCCACTGGGAACAATCATTGCACCAGAATCAACTTCAATAGAATTATTCAAACAAATCGGCCTGGAGAATATCCACAAACTGAATTCTGAAAAGACTTCGGTAGTCGGCAGAAAGCCGTTCCCCGCTGACATGGATATCTGGTCACATCCGCGGCATGCTTCAGACGGCAATGCCGTTTCCAACGATACGCAGGTTGGTCCACCGCGGCGAGTACGCTGGGTTGTGGGCGCTCAGGCGGAAGTACGAGGTATGGTCACCGCGGGCGGCAAGAACTTTTATGCCGGCGTGTTAACCCGTGATAGTTTCAACGGTCTGCGTCTGTGGGACCGTGATTTACTCAAACCCTCCAGTGAGGGTAAAATTACGATGAAAAATTTATCGCGATCCGTACCCAACCCGGTCACAAGCGGCGATTACCTGTTTGCCGTCAGTCAAAAGAAACTGCTATCTCTTGATGCCAATACTGGCGAAACCGTTCATGAATTTCCGACATCGGCAGAGCCACGCCATCTCCTTTACGACGCGAAAATACTGGTGGCGATTGGCGATGCTTCAGTCGAAGCATTTGATGTCGAAACGGCAAAGAAGTTATGGGAATACCAATCGGCAGCTCCTCGTTTTGCAGTCATGGGAAAAAATACGGTTGCCTTCCTCCAGGGAAATGTAAAACGTGGTGAGAAAGTGACAGCCGTCGTGCTCGACAGCGACTCGGGAAATGTTCGCTGGCAGAATGACAGTTACCTCTGGTTGCCGCAGGTCACCCGTGCGGTTTTTCACAATAATAAAATTGCATATGAAGTCTCCACATTCAACGACAATGGACCCGACAATGGCATCCATATTCTGTCTGCCCTGGATGGCAAATCGATACTGGACCATATTTATCTACCCGGCATGAATCATCGCCGACAGGCACGCGCCATGTTCATCGACTCAAAATTATGGGTCCTGCATGGAGGTAAGGATAAAGACAAAAAACGATTGCCGATTCAATTCTCATCCATCGATGTGCTTTCCGGAAAAACATTAAGCACACATCCTGCCGGCCTCACACACTGTTTTCCCCCCGTGGCAACTACGAATTACCTCTTCTCAGGTGAACTGGATCTGACAGATTTACGTACCGGTGAAGTCGACGCCAACCGTATCACCAAGGCGAATTGCAGTGCAGATAGCGGCTGGATTCCTGCGAACGGTCTGATATATCTCACGCCGAAACATTGTACCTGCTGGCCAATGTTGCGTGGTTATACTGCACTCGCTCCGGAACGAAAGGCAGGTGATATTGGAAAACTCGATATCAAAAACATGGAATTTAAATTGGAAAGTGGTGAGGACCCTCCGACTGCCCAGGCAAAAGCAAACAATGATTGGCCCGCTTACCGGAATGACAATCTGCGTTCTGCCAGCACAGCCGCAGCCGGTCCCACAGAACTAAAGACGCTCTGGAATACCAAGCTTGGTAAAGCCACCGAACTTACCGGGCCGATTGTAGCCGATTGGAGCGAAAACCCGTTTATCAAAGGCCCCATTTCCAGTCCGGTGATTGCAGAAGGGTTGGCTTATGTGGCCCATTCGGATACGCATACTGTGATCGCCATGGATGCCCAATCGGGGAAAGTCCAATGGCGATTTACAGCCAACGGCCGGGTCGATACCGCGCCCACCATTTACAACGGGCTCTGCCTGTTTGGTTCCAAGAGCGGTTGGGTCTTCTGCTTGAATGCAAAAACAGGAAAGCTCGTTTGGAAGAGGCAGGCGGCACCCGTCGATGAGCAAATTGTCGCCTACGGCCAATTGGAATCACCTTGGCCGGTGGCAGGTTCGGTTCTCATTGTGAATGATACA
>NZ_CALEMX010000560.1 GCF_937910335.1 uncultured Gimesia sp.
AGGGCTATTGGGACAACGCATTTTTGCTGATCAGGGAACTCATGACGCCATTGCGCTTGCCAGTAATCTGGCAGACGTTATTTTTGTACAGAAGACAGCCGGTAAACAGACATCTAAGGAGGAGCTTTTGCGTGTTCTGCGTCCCGAGGGCATCGCATTTTTTTCTAATTCTAAACTCACAAAACCAATTCCGGCGGGAAATGATTATTGGAACCATCCTTATCATCGACCGGATAATAATCCGCAATCGACCGATCAAAATGCAAGGTCTCCTTATCGTACACAGTTTCTGGCAGATCCCAAATTTTCACCAATGCCTGAAGTTTCTGTAGCAGCGGGCGGAAAGGTCTTTAAAGCATTCGGCCACATTGCTCATAAAGAGAATCAGAATGCAATCTTGAACACTTTAATGTGTATCAATGCTTACAACGGAACGATCCTCTGGAAACGAAAACTGCCAGAAAGTTTCATGATTCACCGCAACACAATGATTGGAACCAAAGATGCTCTATATATGGCAGACAATGAGTCCTGTAAAATTATCGATAGTGAAACGGGTAAAATCCGGGATGAAATCATCATTGATGAGAAACTTGCTGATGGGCCCGTCTGGAAATGGATGGGCATGCAAAACGGGACTCTCTATGCATTAATCGGAAGCAAAGAAATCAAAGTTGATACCCAAAAATCAGCACGACGCGGCTTGGGACACTGGCCTTGGGGAATGTGGAAAGGACACGACTATTCCGACCCTAAAAACGCTTTTGGATTCGGCCGCACGTTTGTAGCAATGGACCCTGCTACAAAAAAAATCCTCTGGCATTTTCGTGAGCAGGACTATATCGACAGCCGCGGCGTCTGTATGAAAAACAACCAGCTCTTTTATTTTTGCCCTGGTAAATATCTTGCGTGCTTGAATACCAAAAATGGAAAACAGATCTGGAAAAATGATGATAAAAAACTTTTAACATCCATCGGCTCCAATCAGAAAGCACAACATTACGTTACAGGTTATGCTACGACAGCATATATGAAGTGCAGCGATGACTACCTGTTTTTTGCTGGACCACAGCGTTTGCATCTTGTCACCGCGTCTGCCACTGATGGGTATTGGCTGTGGGAGAAAGAGCATGGTAATCTGCAGTTAGTTTTACGAGATGATGGAATTTATGCCGCTGGCCCCAAAGAGACCGGCATGAAACTGGATTATGCTACCGGAGAAAAAATTGCTTCACTTCCCACCCGCCGCGCCTGCACGCGAGCCACAGGCAGTATCGACAGCATCTTTTTCCGCACCAGCGGTGGGACTGTCAGACTGGAAACGGCAACACATTCTGCCCAACATATTGCCCCCATGCGCCCACCCTGCCAGGATGGGGTCATTGTTTCCAACGGACTCTTATACTGGGGTCCCTGGATGTGTGGTTGTCAACTATCGCTTTACGGACACATCTGTCTGGGTCCTGAAAAGAATTCCTCTTCACCGGCAAAACAAGTCCCTCCTCGACGAGTCGCTTATACAGATGATCTGACAAAAGTTGAATTGTTATCGGTTCACGAGAATGACTGGCCTGCATTTCGTGGTGACAATCATCAATCATCCACAACAAATGTTTCAGTTCCCGTCAAAACTAAACTGGCCTGGACAACTCAGGTTACAAAATCTGCACTACCTACAGCTCCCGTCATTGCTGGAAATCAGATTTTTATCGGTGATCGAAATGGTGTCATTACTGCATTTGATATGCAAGGCAAGCAGATTTGGAAACAATATACGGGAGGCGCCATTTATTATCCTCCGACGGTCAACAATCATCGTCTCTATGTTGGATCAGCCGACGGGCGAGTATACGCTTACGAAGCAAAAACTGGTAAACCTCTCTGGTCATTTCGAGTAGCCCCTGACCAACGTTTAATTCCCGTCTATGGAAAATTGATATCAACCTGGCCAGTTTCAGGTGGCGTTGTCGTTCAGAATGATACCGTTTACGCCGTCGCAGGTATCGCTCACTTTGATGGTACGCACGTGGTCGCCTTAGATTCAAAAACTGGTGAGTTAAAGCAGGAAAATAACAGTTCGGGAGCATTATCACAGGAAGTGAATAGTGGGATCAGTCTGCAGGGTAGTTTATATATCGATGGCGATGAACTCCGATTCCTGGCAGGAGGCGTTTATGAAATCGCCCGTTACAACCTGAAAACATTAAAGTGTTTAAATACCCCCAGTACAGAAGTTCGATCACAATACCGAACCGCCTTCTATCCGTACTACCCTGGCTATGGGAAGTACCTCTCGATTGAGCACACACTGGCTGACAGAAGAGAATTGATTCACGACGCCAGTTATGAAGGAAGTGTGTTTACAAATCTGACTCTGAAAGAAGCGTTGCCGCCAGGTGCCCCCAAGGTGAAAAAAGAAGTGGCACGTTGGTTAAGCATGCGTGCCCGTCGTACGGGTAAATCCTTCAAACGCAAGAAAATCTGGGAAGACCAGAATCAACGTCGCTTTACCAGTTTTATCGTTTCTCCAGAAATACTTCTTACCGCCGGTCATCCGGATTTGAAACCAGAGTCAGCGTTTCTAACGGCAATTAATATTGAAAAAGGAACAGATCTTTGGACTCACAAACTTCCTGCGTTGGCAGTGAAGGGGGGAACGGCCATTGATTCTGAAGGAAGGATTATTGTTTCACTGGAAAATGGTCAACTCTGCTGTTTTAGCAAAGATTGATTCTGAAGAGAGAAGCCACCCATCAGAGTTGCCTTTCTAACAGGCCGTCAATAGATTACGTTAGGCGAATCAGCACGACCATCTTCTCCTTCAAACTGAATTTTCATTCCCATGTCCGCATCGATCCACCTCTATCTTTCTGGAAATCACAACGAATCATCACAGAGTTTAACTGAGCTTTCCAATCTGAGTATCAGCAGACTGAACGATCTTGACCTCACGCACCTTCGACGCGATGAACTCGTTTCACTCATTGAGAGAACCACTTCGGATTATCTGGGAGTTGTTGACTCCCAACAATACGTGGATCTGTCAGAACTGAATCAATTAAACAACCTAAATTTGAATGCTGATCAAAATGAAATTTATCTTCTGCCTTTCGATGATTCAGGACTGTTCATTCAATTAATGGAATGCCTGCCTCCGGTCGCAGCATCTCTTGCAATGAATCCACTTCAGCATGCCCTGGTACTAATCCCAAAATCTGCTTTTTCAAAGCTTCAGGAAATCCCTGATTCAGCGGATCTTCTCTGGCATATTTTGATCCTTCTAGCCCAAGCGGGTATGAAAAGCCGCAGTTTCAGTTCAACTGAATTTCCTCTCTCCAGCACATTGCAACCCCCATTACCCGATCTGGCCCCCAATCCTCCCGGCCCTGCGCGCGACTGGCTTCTGCATATACTTCGTGCTTATCAACCTGCTCAAGACTTACCCTCGATTTCGTCTCCAGCTGACGCAGCTGCCATGCAGTCCGGGTTATTGTGTCTCCATGATTATCTTGACGAAAGCCATCAGTTCTCGCAATCGGTACAAAATCAGGGTTTACACCAGGCGGGTGACTACTGGCATCATATTATGCACCGCCGTGAACCTGATTACTCAAACGCAAAATACTGGAGCAGGGTTGTCGGTTATCACCCCATTCACGATCTTTTACCAGAACGGGTACGACCATTAATTGATCTGTTTGAAACTCAAACCGTCGCCAACTGGAAAAATCGGTTGCTGTTAAATAATCGTTGGTCTCTGAATACCTTTGTCGACTGTTGTTCTGAATGTGAATCAAGCCAGGACCGGGAATTGATTCAGTTCGCTCGCAGAGTCCAATGGATTGAAATGCTGCTCCTGCTCCAGAAAACATCCCTTGATACGACAACAGGTTAAGGCGAAACTGATATCCACATACCCAATGCGGTGTATAAACCGGAAAATGCTCTTTTTTTTCTAACATTGCTGTTCAGAATGCAAAATCGCCTGAATTGCATCGTTAAATTCTGTTGACAGACACGTTTGCGCGGTTATGATTTAGTTACTTACCGCTCAATCCTCCTGCGACTCCTGCGGGCAAACCGAGTGGATATCCATCCATGGGATTTCCTCCGAGATATATTTCGCAGGGGCCACCAAGCAGGAATGGCGATTTTCCTTCTT
>NZ_CALEMX010000561.1 GCF_937910335.1 uncultured Gimesia sp.
AGACAGGGACCCACTGGTTTGTCTTCATCGAATTTTCTACAAATCGAATATGCCATCATTTCAAAAGGAGCATTTTATTATGCGACGCTTACTAAAAAAGGGTTTCACACTGATTGAGCTATTGGTGGTCATCGCCATTATTGCCATCTTGATTGCCTTGCTCCTTCCTGCCGTACAACAGGCCCGCGAAGCAGCCAGGCGTTCTACATGCAAGAATAACATGAAGCAAATGGGACTGGCGTTACACAACTACCACGACGTTTTTAACAAGTTTCCACTTGGTGAGCTCGCTGCGTATGCCGGTAACTGGAAAGTCGGAATCTTACCCTATCTGGATCAGACCAATGTTTATAATCAACTGATCTTCGGGCCAGACCGTTTTCGAAGTACTAGCGGCTTATTCAACACCGTTTTGACCGGTTTTAAAGTTCCTGGCTTAAACTGCCCCTCAAGTCCTCTTGATGACAATGGGCAATCAACGGGAGGTTTTGACAATGGTGGAAACGCTCAACTACACGATTACACTGCCGTTATGGGCTCCTATCCCGATCCGGGAGGACTGACTTCTGAATGTCTTGACACTGGTTCATGGGGATCCTTCGTTTGTGCTAATGGCCTCATGTTGGTTAACGAGACTGTAGCGATGCGCGATAATACAGACGGGACATCAAATACCATTTTGGTCGGAGAGCAGTCAGGCAATGTGGCAGGGCTTGATAAACGGGCCAACTATTGGGGCGGCTGGTGTGGAACAAGCCGGGGTCCTTCACCGATAAACGCTTATGCAACCGGCACGACTATGGTCTCCGCGGGCACTACCACTCTGCGGTATCCACCGAATACCGACCATGGATTAGCAGCTGCGGTCACCTGTGTTGGCTCCAGTGGTTGTGGCACACCTTACAGGCACAACACACCACTAAGTTCATTTCACTCGGGCGGCGTACACGCGTTGATGGCTGACGGGGCTGTTCGCTTTATCTCCTCAAGCATTGATATCAACACTTACTTACAACTCGGTGCCAGAGCCGATGGTCAAGTCATTGGCGAATTTTAAGCCATTTTTTGGTTTCGTCGCAGTAAACTGAAATCCAGCCAGGCATACCCCAGGGGCGGTCTTCCGCAGTGAGAAAGATTGCCCTTGATTATTTAAGATGGTTACCACAACGCCAAGGAGATGTTTTCTCAATGAGCCTAACCCGCTTTGTAATCTATAAACTTGATTATTGTCTTTTACTCTCGGCCTTTTTACTTGCTTCTGTTCTTACGGGCTGCGGTGGTGGAGGCGATGTCGATAAGACACCTAAGGGTAAAGTAACTGGGAAAGTGACAGTCGGTGGTGCGCCATTTGCTAAAGGCAGCATTCATTTCACTTCAGAGAAGGATGGCAACGCGTTTGGAGCAGAGATGAAAGCAGAGGGCGTGTTTGAAATCGCCGCTCCGATTCCGGCTGGCTCCTACAAAGTCACCCTGTCTCCACCCTCTTTGGGACCAATAAAAGGTGCAGATGGTCAAATGAGACCTCCCACAGCTAAAGAGATGAAGAACAACGTACCCAAGAAATACCGCTCAACTGCATCCAGTGATAAAACCGTGGAAATTAAAGCAAGTGATAACGAGCTTACGATCGATTTGAAATAAAATTTAGATTTAGACGGTTTATATCACCAACTGTCGGCAACTCGGTTTGATTGTAAGTGCTCGTCAATGGAAAACCGGCCACATTCGCTTTTGATACTTCACAGGGAATCGTATTTGGCACAGTCAGCTTTACCGAAACTCCTCTTCAGATAGAAGTCATCACAGAAACTGAGTAACAATCCGGTCTGCTGTTAGAGCAGATCAAGCCGGACCTGCTCTAACAGCATCAGCATCAGAAATAATTGGCGTACGGCACTCGGTTTCATAGATTGGATAGGTTCTACCAACCCATAGCAGGGGTGAAATTGTATGAACATTGATGTTCACAGTCACGCCTGGAAATTTCCAGATCACTTCAATGACGATTTTTGTCTGCAGGCGGCGCGACGGGCTAAGGCAGGCGTGGAACTCGATCTGACTATCAAATAAATACGAAGCCTATCGAAATACTGCTCCAGCAGAGACACGCACTGTTGTCTTCGGGGGTAAGGCGCGGTTGAGTGGCCTCCGAGTGGATGACCGATACGTGGCCGATTATGTCAATGCACACCCGGAGACTCTCATCGGCTACATGTCGCTGGACCCGACTCAAACCGGCTGGCAGGATGAAATGCGTGAAGGTTATGAAACAATGGGGCTGCGAGGCATTAAACATGCTGCCCATGTATGCCGGTTTTAAGCCTGACGATCCAAGTCTGGATTCGCTCTGGGAATTCGCAACCCAACACAAACTGCCGGTCCTCTTACACACCGGCACCACTTTTGTCGCCCAGGCTCCGCTTGACTGCACGTTGCCGCGGCACATTGACCGGGTGGCAATCCGGTTTCCGGAAGTGCGAATTGTAATGGCACACCTCTCTCATCCTTTCGAGGGAGAGTCGGTTGTAGTAATACGAAAACATCCGCATGTCTATGCCGATATCAGCGCACTCCATTACCGCCCGTTTCAATTGTATCACAGCTTGATGCTCGTGCAGGAATATGGCGTGTGGGATAAACTGCTGTTTGGTTCTGACTATCCCTTTACTACCGTGAATGCCTCGATCGATGGTTTACGGAATCTCAATTCACAGCTCGAAGGAACAGCCCTGCCCCGTCTCGACAGCGAACAGATTGAATCATTGATTTTTCGTAATGCCCTGCTGCTTCTGGGGCTGGAAGCCTGACCTGCCCCAATACTGTTCGGCACGAGGGTTGCTTTGGTGATTCACTTTTGAGAACAGGGCATAGAGTGATTGTAGAAATTGCGGAGATGAGATGCGAGTGTTAGGTGCTCGTAAAAACCGGTGCAGCGTTAAGGAAGGCAAACGAGACGTGCCAGCGGCCCGCGTTCAGTCGTTCTGCTTTTTCAGTTTGGAGATGTGTGATAGCAGCTCTTCTTCATCACACATGCCTGTGAAGTACCAGCAGATCATTTCATACGTTCGCAAGGTAGGCTTACGCCCGGTCCACAGACTGATCAGCATGCTGGCGATGATCGCGCAGTAAGTTTGAATTTCAATGCCGTTCTGTGAATGGCTCAGCAGATGACGACAGCCCAGCATGTGCTTGAAGAAACGAAAAAAGATTTCAATCGTCCAACGATATCGATACATCAGCGCGATGATTTCTGCGGGAACATCCGTGAGATTGGTCACAATACGTAGAATACCATCACAGGACGGACCCGTTTTCTTTCCACCATATCGGGTTCGTTTCTGGTGTGGCGCCATCTTGATTTGAATCAGTCGCAGCCGATGATTGGGTTTTGATTTCGCAGAACCCGATCCCAACTGAATGATTTCGTCACACAGTACATGAGCAGCCTGATCTGCATCGCTGAGTTCCCGTTGAGAGACCACGTCATAAACGCTGTTGTTGCGAATTCGACAGACGTAGCTGCTGCCTGCGTCAACGATGCGATTGAAAAGTTCGAATTTTGCATAGCCGCGATCCATCACGTACGTGCGATCCGATTCGACGACTCTTTCCATGACGGCTCGTTCATCATATTTTCCGCCTGCAGTTGGCGTGATATCCATTCGCGTGGGAACGTGACGATCCACTTCGAAATGCGTGTGTAGCGTCCAGTTCATCAGACCGCCGTTGCTTGACTGAGCATCAGGAAAGCAAGCCATGGCGATCCGCGGCAAGGCAGAGATCACAGTGCCATCGACCAGTGTCAGCGTATGTTTGATATCCTGAAGCCGACTGTCTTTTGCAATCGGAGCCAATTTATCGCCTAGTGCTGCGATGATCGGTTTGAGCCGTTCGGAATCGAAGACGGCCACCGATTCCGAAAGCGAGCCCAGGGAAGTTCGCGGGCAATTTAGTTTTTTCTGGACCTTCTTCAGCTCACTGGCCTCTTGTAAACCTCGTAGCGATGTCACGATGGGATTGAACAGATACAATAGCATCAACGAGCAATACTGATCCATAAGTAGACTACGATTTCCTGCTCGGTCGCGCTCACAGCCGACGTCATGCAGTGTCTGCAGCAGGCTTCCGATCTGCCGAAAATACTTCAGCCCGGTGATATCCTGCTCTTCGATTTCAACACGTTTTGCACGTGGCATGACTGCTGCCTCAAACAGTCAACGCGCCTTCCTGCGTGCAAATTGACCAATTTACAAACCACGAACATCACAATGGTCTGCTGTTAAAAAACGGTACCAGTTGTTATGAAGAATACCAGTCCTCATAATGAGGTCAAGGAGATTTTGAATGACAACGAAAAAACGTAAACGGCATACCCCCGAACAGATCGTTCGAAAACTGCGTGATGCAGACGCCATGCTCAATGCGGGTCAAAATATGGCCGCCGTGCTTCAGACACTGGAAGTGAGCGAATCGACCTTCGAACGCTGGCGAAAACAGTATGGCGGCATGAAATCAGAAGAGGCAAAACGGCTAAAGGCTCTCGATGAGGAAAACAAACGCCTCAAGCAAATTGTTGCCGACCAAGCCCTCGATATCCAAATGCTGAAGTTTGTTAATGAGGGAAACTTCTAAGCCCTTCTCGGAAAAGAGTCGCCGTGAAACAACTGCAGTCTGAATTTGAGATTTCTGAACGACGTGCGTGTTGCGTGGTCGATCAGCCTCGGAGCAGCCATCGTTACGTGCCTGGCCCACGTTCCGACGAAGGGCCATTGGTCAAACAGATGTTGCAGCTGGCAAAACAACGTCCGCGATTCGGTTATCGTCGTATCGGCTGTTTACTCCGACAGAAAGGCTGGCAGGCTAGCGATACACGGGTATTCCGACTATGGCGTCGAGAAGGGTTAAAAGTGCCTCAAAAGAAGCGAAAACGGAAGCGTTTGGGGACTAGCGTGAATGGCTGCCTCTATCGTCGCTCTGAAAATAAGGATCATGTCTGGTGTTGGGATTTCATATTTGATCGCACCACAAACGGCAGTCCGTTGAAGTGCTTATCAATCGTTGATGAGTACACTCGTGAGTGCCTGTCGTTGAAGATGGATCGTAGCATTAAGAGTGAAGATGTGATTGATACATTGGCCGAATTGTTTGCGATGCGTGGCGTTCCGAAGTGCATTCGGAGCGACAATGGACCAGAGTTCGTATCGAAGGCAATTCAACGTTGGTTGCAACAGTTAAAGATCGAAGCGTTATACATCGAACCAGGGTCGCCTTGGCAGAATGGATACGCGGAAAGTTTCAATAGTCGTTTCCGGGATGAATTCCTGGGGATGGAAGAATTCGAGTGCTTGTCGTCAGCAAGGAAACTGACGAATCAATTCAGGGATGATTACAATCAGAATCGACCACACAGTTCGTTGGGGTATGTGTCCCCAGCAGAGTTTGCGAGTCGCTGTGCAGTTTCCAATCGGGCTGCGCCCTCACTACAACTGCACAGCGAAATTACCTAACCCAACCTTCATAAGGGCTGGTACAAGTTTTTAATGCAGGTCAACAAAACCAACAAAATAAACCTGTTCGCGTCACATTTAATTAAGATAGCATAAACCGTGCCGAACAGTATTGGGCCAGGTCAGCCCAGATCAGTTTAAGCAGGCCGCATAGCATTTACACAGCGTCCACTATCTCTGGGAAGTCCAAGCAGTCTACACGAATTGAAAGTGATCTTGGTACAGATGGAACTGTTTTTCCGGGACAGCATTTAGCACACGGTTTATTTTACCTGCCATCAGCACAATTTATTCTTCTTATTGCACTGTGTCGAATGTGAATAAACCTCAGTATTCATTTCTTAGTATATTTATAATCAACTTAAATCTAGCTTGACCCAC
>NZ_CALEMX010000562.1 GCF_937910335.1 uncultured Gimesia sp.
TTCCATTGTTCAGCCAGTTGATTCAGTGTTGCAATACTCATTTTACTCTCTTCTTCTGTCGGGTTGCGGCCTAAAGCATTCAAATAAATTTGTCTCACTTGAGCTAATTGATCTGTCCCTGCTTCACTACGAATTTTAGCAGCGAAATGAACGGCTAATTGATAGATCATTTTATCATTCAACATATGTAATGCCTGAGTAGCAACCAGTGACTTTCCACGAACGAGACAATTAGGGCCCATTTGTGGAAAGTCAAAATTCTCCAGAAGTGTGGGTATCTGTGTTCTTCGCTGAAGTACATAAATACTTCTTCGCCACCCGCGTTCAGATCGTATCGAAGTTACTAAACCATCTGCGCGAACATCAACGGAGTCAGCAGGTCCAAAGGGTGTTAAATCGAGTTGACCAGAAATCGACAACAAAGTATCTCTGAGAACTTCCCCTTCCATGCGTTTCAAAGGCATTCGCGAGAGGAACCTTCCGTCGGGATCAAGTCGCAATGCGATATCGCTCACGGAAGAACTTTGTTGATACGTATTTGATGTGACGATAATCCGATGCAGGGCTTTGATGCTCCAGCCCTGTCGCACAAATTCGTTCGCAAGCCAATCCAGTAGTTGTGGATGGGAAGGTCTTTCGCCCGCTTTTCCAAAATTGCCAGGTGTATTAACGATTCCTCTCCCGAAATGATGCAACCAGATGCGGTTGACCATGACACGCGCTGTCAGCGGATTATCGGGTTGGGTCAACCATTTGGCAAACGCGAGACGCCTTCCCGTTGATGTCTTATTCTTGACGGGCCTTACGATGTTCAGAGGATTGTTGTTCTTCGTCAGAACCGCTGGTACGCCCGGATCAACGGGATGCCCGGGAGTGAGATAATTTCCGCGTTTCAGAATATAGGTTGGTGAAGGAGTTCCACGAGACCACAACGCACGAATCCGAGGAGTCGTTCGTTGTTTCTTTTTGAGTGTTTTGATCTGTTTCTGGAAACGATCCATTTCTTTTTGATACACGGGATCGAGTTTCTTCAGTTCAGTCGGCGATATCTTCAATAGTTTTTCATGCGTTTTCAATAGTTTCCGCTGTTCAGAAGTCTGTTGATTCGGTGTTCTGGATAAGGCGATTAAGACTTGTTCTCGTTCGTGTTTGGGTAAAGTATGGGCTTTTTTCTCACGTTGAATTTTGAGCACATTTGCAGTTAAGTTCGTTGACTTTTCATTGATTTTCTGAATTTGCGAAACCAATTGTTTCTTAAATAGCTCGTGCTGTTTGCGTTCTGCGGCTGTCATATATGCCAGCGTCCGCGGTCCTTGAGACTTCAACCAGTCGTGTTCATCATAGGCCCCCTTGAAGATCGCTGTCAGGCGGTAGTAATCTCGTTGCGGTATCGGATCAAACTTATGTGAATGGCATCGCGCACATTTGATGGTCAATCCCATGACTGCAGATCCCAGAATGTCCATCTCGTCGGAGATCACTTCCAGGCGGTCAGGTACAAAATTGGTAATGTTGGCAAAAGTGCGGTCGGGAGCCGTTCGCAGAAAACCGGTCGCAACTAGACAGTCGTAAACTTCTTGTGTGATTTGGTTAGATTGATAATCGACGAGTTCATCGCCGGCAATTTGTTCCATCAGGAAACGTGAATAAGGTTTGTCCTGATTAAACGCACGGATAACATAATCGCGGTAGCGAAAAATATGTGGACGTAACTTGTCCTCATTCTGAGCACCTTCGGAATCTGCATAACCTGCTGCATCTAACCAATGCCGCGCCCAGCGCTCCCCATACCGTGGCGACGATAACAGTCGGTCGACCAGTTTTTCATACGCCCGAGGATCCGTGTCATTGATGAACTGATCGATTTCTTGTGGTGTCGGTGGCAAACCAATGAGATCGAAATAGAGTCGACGTATGATGATTCTCTTACTCGCCGCTGGAGAGAGGCTGAGTCCCCGTTGTTCCAGTAAACGCAACACAAATGCATCGATCGGGTTGTTTACACGATCTATTTGTTTCACTTTTGGAGGATGGACTAATGCAGGATGTTGAAACGACCAGAACTCTCGATCTTTATCTGCTATGAGGTCATTAGGCAGATTTTGAGCACCGGTTTCGGTCTCTTTTGATTCTATCAGATTGAGTTCAATCCACTTTTCGATCAGCTCCCGCTCACTGTCTTCCATAGGCTTTACACTGACGGAGACCAGCTTTCTTCGTGGAGGCATTTCTCCCGATTTGATTCGCTGAATGATCAGACTTTCGTTCGGCTTCCCCGAAATAACGGCAGGTCCTGATTTTCCCCCTTTTAAGATGGACTGCTTTGTGCGTAAATCAAGGCCCGCCTCTTTACGTCGACCGCCATGACAGGCAACACACCTTAAGTGAAGCAGGGGGACAATGTCATGTTGTGTCACTGCTAGCTCAGATTGGACTGTATCCCGGAACTTCGATCCACCTGCAATCCATTTTTTAATCTCTTCCAACTGACTTTTACTGAGTCGATCTTTTTCATCCGGTGGCATTTCATCGGCATCGATCATCTGGAATAACAGACTCGCGTCTGGATCTCCCGCCTGTATGATTCGCCCGGATTCGCTCCCTTTTAAAATTCCTTCAACATGACTGAGATCCAGACCGGATTTTTTTGTTTTTGAATTATGGCAACGAATACACTTGGCGTCGAAGATCGCTTTAACGGCAGTTTCATAGAAAACGGTCTTTGTTGTTGATTCACTTTCCGCGGCCTGTAAATTCCCTCTGTTCGCAGCAAGTAAAATGATCACTGCGAAATAGCCGACCATTCTGATGCAATTAATAAAAGGCAAGCAATCTTCAGTACCTTGCGTTTTATTGATCATCGTGATTCTCCGTGATTGAATGTGCCCCGTCATTGTACTATATCAATCCATTTATTTCATCGAGAAAAACAGATTCGATAGCAAAGCCAGTGATAAGCACCCGTAACAAATGGCACACAATATTAAACCACAACGACGCCAGAGAGTCGGGCGTAGTTCCGGCGGAAGCAGCTTTGTGTTCACAATTAAAATTTGAATGGCGGCAATCGCCAGAACGGGTCCGGCAACGGCACCCAGAATTTTAAACAGGAAGATGGCGTTTCCCCAATTGACTGCAAACAAACCCCAGACAGTTGCGATCGCCAAAAAAGTGTAATAGAGTTTGCTGATATTCATCCTGCGACGTTCGCGCAAGCGCGGACTTGCAACCCAGACCATGTCTGTAACCGTTCGGATCAGGACGTCTGTGTTGCTTAGGTGCGTCGACATCAAAACCCAAAATCCATTCAGGAGTGCCAGCCACCAGAAACCGCTCCAAAGTTGATCTGCCATATAACGCGCCTGAAAAGCACCCGCTGCCATATGGTCCATATTAGTACCTTCCGGAATGACAGCCGTCGCAAGGTTCACATTCAGAAACATTCCCACAAGACATCCAAGGCCCCATAACCAGATCTGATCTGCAGAAACATATCTCCACCATGAATTCCAGTTTCGAAGATTTTCTTCATTGATGGGAAAAACCGTTCCTACAGGAGAGAGCTGCATTTCACTTTGACTGAATGCACTCGTGATAGATCCTACTTTTGCTCCCATTCCAAAACCTTTATCACGATACCAGTTCGTGATCACCAAATTGCCAACACCCCCGGATCCAGCGGTCGCGGCAAATGCTGCCAGCAAAAATAAATCGATATCAGCGGGGAGACTTCCGAATTGGAAAAAACCGGTCAACGTTTTCATCCAATGTTCAAAAGGCACAAAAAGAATATTAACGATGATGAGGAATGAAAAAATGAACGTGATCATGATCCATGAGAAAACTTCCAGCATGCGTTCAATCGTTTTTCCGGAGAGCAGGATGCAGACCGTAATTCCAATCACGAAGTAAGTCAAATATTGCAAAATGGCTTGGTCTCCGTCGGCTGCCATATGACCGGCAAAGGAGGCAAAGAGAACCGAAGCACATCCCGCAGCCAAGGCGGGTACACCTAACTGAGCAATCGTGGCGAAAACGTAACCCCCGGCCCAAAATCGAGAGCCGGGCCGTAATCGCATAATGCCCACAAGAATCGGCTCGCCCGTGTATAATGTGTAACGAATTCCTTCCAAATTTAATAGAAGTTGCAATGCGATGGCCACGGTGGCGATCCAGAGAATGTCCATTCCATATTTAACAGTGATCGTCGGACCCACGAGCCACTCACCCCCGCCTATCGAACCAGCGAGCAAGATCGCTCCGGGGCCAATCGTGCGGAATAGATTACGTATTGTGAACGGAGGAGGTGCGGGTAAATCACTCTCGTTCCAGGGAGCAAGACTCCCGAACAGCATTGGCTCTGGTTGCTGTTTCGAAGGCGAATTCATGTTGTTTTCCTTAGAGTGCCTTCACCATGTGTTGATTCTCAGGGTGACATTCTTCGCAACAGCACTGTTCCAACTCGGTCCGATCAGACTCATCGCCGGCATAGACCCAAAGCATCGCCATAGGGTTCTCTGATCGATTAATAAATCGGTGCGGACGTTCTCTGGGAATACAAGCAGTATCGCAGTTTGACAATGGATATTCACGCCCCGCTACCTGACAAATGGCGTTCCCTTCGACAATTGTGATCGATTCATCAAATCCATGAACATGGCATGGCAGTGAAGCACCGGGCTGAAAGATACCATAGCCTCCACATATTCCCTGTGAACCAAATCGACTTGCAAACAAATCGCGAAAAAGAGCACCCGACGATAACTCATAAGTGGGGGCAGATTGAAAACGAGTCAGATGCTCAACGACATTCGAATCGGTTTCGAAACAGTCTTTGACCGCGAAATTATTTTCTACCCACTCTCTTGATGGTCGATCAGTGGCAAAGCTGACGAAGCAGGAGACTGGTTCATCAGACAAGTCATTTTGAATCCAATGTGATAACCCGGCAGGTACATGAAATGCGTCATATTTGCCGACCCGATAACGACGTCCCTCAGCGAAGATATGAACTGCTCCTGACAGCGGAACGATGACTTCGCTAACAGGATGAACATGAGCCGGTAATGTTGCCTTTGGTTGTAACGTCGCCATTCCAGTTGCAAGCCCTTGGGCTCCCATTTCGCCTATAGCAAGTGGTGAGAAATGAACCCCATCTGCCAAATCAACTTTTGAAAGTGAATCACCTGATGTAATAAATTCTAAGCGTCCCTGTTTTTGTATGCTATTCATGTATCTGACTTCCTGATTGGCTCGGTACGGGTACTGAATCACAGCCAGGAATCAACACCTGAATGTTATTGAATGTGGACTTCATTGTATCAGTTTCAGCAAATCCATGTTTGATATTCAACGATTCACAGGTTGCATTGATCTGATTCCAGGTAACATCGTCTAACTCAATTCCCTGTTCTATCCGCCGGGCTTCACCGGATTCACCCCAGAAGACTATTTCAGAGTTTTGTATTGGGGGTTTGGTACTGGCAACTGAGCTCCGACCTGATGGAGGTGTTCCTCCAACTGTTTCTTTAGTCTGGCAGTGATATCAGGCTGCGTTGCGGTCAGATCATGCGTTTCACTTAAATCCATAGCCAGATTGTATAGCTCAGTATGGTTATCCTCATAATATTTGATCAGTTTATAGTCGCCGACTCGAATCGCACTATAGGGAATGCCAACGAATACATTGTAGTGAGGATAATGCCAATAGAGTGCATCGCGACCAAGTGATACTTTCGGGTCTCTCAGCAATGGAACGAGCGAGACACCATCGACATTCTTATTGTGGTCTGCGTTACCTGCTATGCCTGTGATTTCAAGAATAGTGGGATAGTAATCCATTGTAATGACCCGTTCGGTACAGACAGTGCCGGGCTTTGTGATTCCGGG
>NZ_CALEMX010000563.1 GCF_937910335.1 uncultured Gimesia sp.
GGTTGCAGATGGACCTGATGCTACTGGCCTTCCAAATGGGAATCACCAACGTCTGCACCTTCATGCTTGGCCCGGAACGCTGGGACGCCACGCTGATGTACGAGGGGGTGTTCGACAAGCCGGTGCAGCACCATAACATGACACACAATCAAAAAGGGGACGGCTATAAAGAACTGCAGAAGATCGACATCTTTCACATGGAGCAGTACGCCTATCTGATCCGTCGTATGAAAGAGATCCAGGAGTCCGATGGCAGTACGATGCTCGACAACTCCGTCATTTCGTTCGGAGCCGGTCTGGGTGACGGGGCAACTCACCAGTATTTCGATTTGCCAGTGATCGTCGCCGGCAAGGGGCAGGATCAAATCAAACAGGGGCGGCTCATCAAACTCCCCAGCGGGACGTTCAACTCCAATCTGTGGCTGACGTACGCTCAGTTGATGGGGCTGGAGATGGAATCGTATGCCGACAGTACCGGTGTCATCTCTGATCTTTGGACATAGGAACATCGCAGCTTCAATTCGCCAACCCGTAGAGTATCTGAATCTATGCAGGACATATTGAAACCAATCTACTGTCTGATCCTGATAGTGCTGAATGCAGTGATGGCGACTGCTCGTGCAGATGATTTCGAAGGGCGATTGTTGCCACTGCTCAATGATCATTGCGTGGGTTGCCATGGTGATGCCGATGCCAACGCGGGAATCAACTTTGAGCAGCTGGCTACGCGATCCAAGTGGCTCGACAGTCCCGAACACATTCAGCGAGTTCTCAAAGCCATCGACAACGGCGCCATGCCTCCCGAAGAGGAAGAGCCGCTGAACGACGCCCAGCGAGGCGCAGCCGTCGCGATACTGAAGACGATTCTGCGCGACGCAACCGCGGATGTCGCCCCCCCACAGCAACCACTGAATCGACTGAATCGCTTTCAGTACAACAATACAGTCCGCGATCTTTTTCAGCTCAATCGAGACGTGTTCGCCCTCCCGGAAAAGCTGATGACCAGGCACGACAATTATCTCCAATCGTCACTGCGAGATGCCAAACAGCACACACTTCCGGAACGAGTCCAGGTTGCCTGCAATGCGCTGTCTCCCTTACCCGGCCTCGAAGGTGTACGGCCGTTTCCCAAAGACTTACGAGCCGAGCATGGGTTCGACAATCAGGCCAATCAGTTGACACTCTCACCGCTGCTACTCGATGCGTTCTTACAACTGAGTGTGTCGATTGTTGAGAGTCCCGACTTCAACGCCGAGTCGGTGGGAATATGGAATGATTTGTTTGCGTCTCCCGCCAACGGGCAAGATCTGCCGGCGATCGTGCGGAAGAGACTTGAGCCGTTTCTGCGCCGAGCCTTTCGCGGGCATCTCGATGAAGCGACTATCGATCGTTACTCCAGCTATATGGATGCACAACTCGATGCCGGCGTTCCGTTTACCGATGCCATGAAGAAAGTCGCTGCTGCCGCACTTTCGTCTCCTCTGTTTTTGTACCGGTCGTCATTGATCGACGATGATCGGAGTCGTCAGCTGACACTCGGCTCGCGGCTCTCGTACTTTCTGTGGGGAAGTTGCCCCGATGACGAATTGCTCGATCTCGCCGGACGTGGTGAATTACTAGATTCGGAGAATCTTCGCCGTACGGTGGACCGCATGTTGGTCGACCCGAAGATCGAACGCTTCCTCGATTCTTTCCCATCCCAGTGGATGCAACTGGAAAACCTCATGGCGGCCACACCAGATCCGGCCATCAATCGGTACTTCTCTCTCGATCCGGAGACACCGGCGAGCTTGCAGATGGTCCTGGAGCCACTGCTACTGTTTGATGCCGTTTTTGTGGAAGACCGGCCTGTTACCGAATTGATCTCACCTTCGTTCAGCTATCAGAGCGAGTTTCTGACGACATGGTATCACAGTGAACTGCAGTCTCCCCAAGTCGATGAAGCGGCAATCGTCGCCAAGAATGAACAGCGCGCCGAGCGTCGTCGAGAGTTGCGGTCCAGGATCGAGATGCACCAGGAGGTGTTGAAAACGCTGGAGATGCCGGTGCGTGAGCAAATACTGGCTGTAAGACGCGGCAGCAAAGGGGTAGAGACGCAGCTCGAACTGAAACCGTTAGCCGCATGGGAGTTCAACGGCAATCTGCGAGACGCGATTGGCGATTTGCATCTGACCGCCCATGGAGAAGTCTCCTATGCCGATGGGATGGTACTGCTCGACAAATCGTACCTGCTCAGCGAACCTCTGCCAGTGGATTTAAGAGAGAAGTCGCTCGAAGTTCGCTTCCGCATCGCGAATCTCGATCAGCGCGGGGGTGGCCTGATGGGCATCCAGGGACAGGGGGACTTCTTTGATACCATTGTGATTGGAGAACGGAAGAACCGTCACTGGATCTCCGGCAGCAACGGCTTCAAACGAACTCTCGACTTCGATGACTCCTTTGAGGAGACCGTGACCGATGAGTCGTTGCACCTGTTGATGGTCTACGCCGAGGACGGCGTGACAACGCTCTATCGCAACGGTCAGCCTTACGGGGAGTCCTTTAACAAGGGGCGCGACACGTTCCCTAAAGATGCCTCGAAGGTCATCTTTGGGTTGCGGCATCTACCTCCCGGAGGCAACAGGTTTCTTTCGGTCAGAATCGATCAGGCCCGACTGTATGACCGCGCACTCTCGGCCGAAGAAGCAGCTGCCGCCGCTGCGGGAGATGCGAACTTCATTCTAACCTCCGAGCTTGTGGCGGCGATGACAGAGGAGCAGCGAAGCCAGCGAGAGGGATTACTGATGAGCATCCAGGAGACCCAGGAGGAACTAGCCTCCGTACCGGAAAACATTGACCTCACACAAGCAAGGGAGACGGCACGAAAGCAGTACGAAGAAGATCTACGTCGGCAGTTGCGGGGCCGAGAATTTCGACGTGTTGCACTCGACGATCTGCGTTATGGTGGAATTATCACAAACGCTGCGATGGCGAGTATGACATCTGGTCCCAGGCGAACGCACCCCGTTGCTCGGGGTGTCTGGATTACGGAAGTCATTCTCAACGACCCGCCTGCTCCACCCCCTAATGACGTTCCCCCGCTGAATGAAGAGGCTGGCGATCAAGGTCTCACGATTCGAGAGCGGTTCGCCGCACATCGCCAGAACCCGTCCTGTGCCGGCTGTCACTCCAAACTCGATCCACTCGGGTTTGCCCTGGAGAACTACGACATCACCGGCCGCTGGCGAGAGACATACGAGAATGGCCGAGACGTCGACGTCACCGGCATGCTCTTGCGAAAATATGAGTTTGACAACGTGGTGGAGTTCAAAGCCTCGCTGGTGAACGAAAAACGGCGTTTCGCCGAAGCATTCACTGCTCACCTCCTTCGTTTTGCCCTTGGGCGGGAACTGCACCTCAGAGATACTCTTGTCGTCGACACAATTCTTCAGCGGACAACCAACGATGACTACAAGCTCCGCACACTGATCCGTGAAGTCATCCTGAGCCCCGCATTCCAGTAACCTCTGCCCTTCCGATCCCTCGGCGATGGAACATTGATGAATCAATTCCTAACTGAGACAATTCTCTCGCAATGCGCATCCACAATTGAAGATCTGAAAAAGTTTTTACTGTTGAGATACAAACGATGAGTAGCTGGAAAAACTCCCTGATGCTTGCGTTTTGTGCACTTCTTTATTCGATATCCTGCACTGAGGCGCACGCGCAGCGAAAAAACAATGTGATCTTCTTTCTTGTCGACGATCTTGGCTGGCGGGACGTGGGATGCTACGGCAGCCAGTTCTATGAAACTCCGGCGATTGACCAGTTGGCAAGCGATGGCATGCTATTTGAGAATGCCTACTCGACATGCCACGTTTGCTCGCCGAGTCGCGCGAGTATCCTGACTGGGAAGTATCCGGCGCGTACGAATCTGACCGAGTGGCTGGGCGGGCGACCTGAACGCGATTATGAGAAGTTGCATCACGGAGTAAAGCTCACCGCTCTGCCTGATGAAGAGCAAACACTGGCAGAGACATTGCACCAGCACGGCTATGCGACCGCGAATTATGGCAAAGCACATTTGAACAAAGACCCAACGACCTACGGCTTTGATGAAGCCATCACGGGCTGGGTTCGATCCTACTATCATCCGTTCTCGCCAGCATATACAGAATCGCTGCCTGCAAATGAAGGCGACTACTACACCGATAAGCTGACCGATGCGGCCATTGATTTCATTCAACGGAACAAAGATCGGCCATTCTTCGTGCACCTTGAACACTTTTCTGTCCACGACCCGATCCAGGGGCGCAAGGATCTGGTTCTAAAGTACGAGCAGAAACTTACCACGATGCCGCATCAGCAAGGCCCCGATTACATCCTCGAACCGAACCCGGACGGCCCCGCGATCTCGGAGGAAATACTCAAAGCCCTGGAAGCAAACGACGACAGCGCATTGCACCAAAACGAGCGCGTGTGGTGGGTGAAGCAGAAGCAAGACAACGTCGAATTTGCTGCGATGGTTGAGGCGACGGACGAAAGTCTCGGTCGAATCCGCGCGAAGCTAAAAGAACTCGGCCTGGAAAAGAACACGATCATTATCTTCACGTCCGACAACGGCGGTATGGCAGCCTCGAATCAGTATCGTGGCATCAATCATCCCCGAGAGATGCTGAACTCGCATTTTGCAAGCTCGAACCTACCGCTGCGCGGGGCCAAAGGCTGGAACTACGAAGGCGGAATTCGAGTGCCGTTAATTGTCCACTGGCCCGGAGAAATCCAACCGAACTCGACTTCACAAGCGATCGTCATGGGAACGGATTACTACCCGACCCTGCTGGACATGTTGAACTTGCCCGCTGTGCCTGAGCAACATCTCGACGGCCAAAGTTTTGTCCCTGCTCTGAAAGCCGAAGGCTATGATCGTGGGCCGATCTATTGGCACTTTCCTCACTACAGCAATCATGGCTTCCAGAGTCCAGGTGGAGCCATTCGTTGGGGACGATACAAACTACTTGAATACTACGAAATACGTACAGTGCAACTGTTCGATCTCGAAGAGGATATCGGCGAACAGAACGACCTTGCGGA
>NZ_CALEMX010000564.1 GCF_937910335.1 uncultured Gimesia sp.
TATGCCTCATATCTTTGCGTAGCATCGCGCGGTCTTTGAAAGCGTTAAGTTTTTCCTGTAATTCTTCGCGGGTAGTCGCTTGCGCGAGTTCACTGGAAAGCTCGGTTTTCAGATCATCAATCGAGATGCGATTTGTCAGTTCTTCTACATTTGCGACGACAGGAAACAGATTGGAGTGTTGCAATCGCAAAAAGTCTTCCCAAAGAAAATCACTTACGCCGAGGAGTCTGGCTAACGCGCTGAGTACACTGGTGCGTTCGAGTGACGAAATTTCTTCGACCCAGTTGGGTTGTTTGAAAAGCTGTTCCAGAAATTCACGAAAGTGTAATAATGCCGATTCCGGATTGGGTGAGCGCGGCAGCAGGTGAGTGAAATGTTTGATCAAAACGACGGCAGCTCTCAGCCCCTGCTGTTGTTCTTCGGAGCTGATTTTTTCCCCTTTATCATCAGTGACGTATAGCACATCTCTGACCTTCGCTGCTTCGGAATCTATGACCATTCTGGCAATATCGATGCCACTCATGGCAAGTGCATTGGTCAGTTCATACAGGAAACCAATCGTATCTTCAGATTCGATTCTTAAGATGGTATGCCTGCCGCTCGTTTCGTTATCCAATTCGATTTCGACGGGATACAAAACCTGACTGGCCTGAGAGAGGTCTCGCATAGCTCGGGCTACGCGTTTTGCTAATTCTCCGACTGCTTCCCGTTTTTTTCCGGATCCGACTTTATTAAGTAAGTCTGTCAGGTCATTTTTATAGTTGATCCAGACCGTGGGTTGCACATCCTCCTCTGGTGATTTGACATCAAGAACGATCACAAATTTGCGTGAACTTTTCGAATGGTCTCTCGATTTGGAAGATCGACTTTTTGTCGAGGATGCCGGTTTGACATTCTGATTGGTAAACAGGTGACCTTTCTGAATGTCAAATCCATAAACGAATAAGAGTCCACAGATTAAAGAGAGGTCTCCCGTTTGATCAAGGCCGACCATTGTGAGTCTGATTTGATGATCAGGGATGTTTTCTGTTTTCAGTTCGACAATATTCGAATCCGCCAGTTTTCTGGACATCTGGATGTGTTTTTCGATTTCTTTTTCGTTAAACACTTTGGAGTAAGAAGCAGACATCATGCCGATGAGATTGCTATCCTGTTCGGAATTAGCTGTATCAAGTTCGGAATTCTTTTCGAGCGGTGCATGGATATATTTTTTAAAAATGCCTCGTACTGCTTTGCGGTGTTGTTCATAAAATTGAACCAGTTGTTTCCCATCGCGAAAATCAAGTCGACGTGCCAGGTATGCCAACTCCCGTTCGTCAGTGGGCATGTTGTGTTCCTGGTTGTAATGCATTAATTGGAGTGCGTGTTCAATTTTTCGAAAAAATACATATCCACTGGTGAGATGCTGATACTCATCTGGTTGAAGTAAACCTTGATCGACGAGTCTTACAAGTCCATCAAGGGTATTGATGCTGCGAACCGAAGAATACTGTGCGCCGTTTGCCATTTGGAGATACTGCGTGGTAAATTCGACATCCCGAATGGATCCTTTTCCCGATTTGACTTCTCCCCAGTCTTTGCCTTTCTTTTTGAGTGTAGATTCGATGCGCTGTTTCATGTCGAGGACATTCATTCTTACATCTTCTGCATCACAACAGAAAATCTGTGGTTCAATCCTTCGAAAAAACTCGGAACCCAGTTTTTGATTTCCGGCAATGATCCGTGCTTTCAGCATTGCCTGTTTTTCCCAAAGTCGTCCATGTTTTGCAAAATAATCAACATAGGCGTCAACGGTTGTGACCAGTGCTCCCGAGCGGCCCCAGGGGCGCAGCCGCATATCAACACGATACAGAAAACCTTCCGATGTAGATTCCATCAATGATTTGATGAGACGTTGCCCCAATTGCCAGTATTGTGTCGAATTTTTTCCTGCAATAAATACAAGGTCGATATCGGAGCTGTAATTGAGTTCTTCTCCCCCCAGTTTTCCGAATGCGAGTACCGCGAAATCATCAACGGGTAATTCCAGTTCTTCCGAAAGGATGGTAAGGCAAGATTGAACGAGTCCATCGGCCAGGAGCGAGAGTTGAACGGTAATATTTTTCAGGTCCATTAAACCGAAGGTATCACAGGCGCCAATGCGCAGGAGTTCCCAGCGCTGGAAACGTCGTAAGATGTCGAATTTTTCTGCCGTCGTTGTCGTTTCCAAACGCGTGCCGGCCATGGCCTCTGAATAAAACTGTTGTTGGCTTTTGAATTCTGCAATGCGGTTGTAACGTGTGAGCCGTTCCAGATAGTCCGGATTTTTTAACAGTATTTCTGTTAAAAACTGACTTCCGACAAAGAGCTTCACTAGAATCTCAACCGCCCGCGGATTTTGTGTGAGGAAAATCAGCATCAGTTCGGGCTGGGGGACACTATTGATAAAACGCTCAAAATTGATCAAAGATCCATCGGGAGTGGCTGCATTGGTCAGTGTCTGTAAAAGGGTGGGCAGGATGAGTGTTAATTCTTCACGAATGCGGGTTGTTGTACACATCTCGCGTAAGCGGATCAGTGCCCGTTCCTGATCAGTGAAGCCGATTACCGAAAGGATGAGTTGAACGTCTTCATCAGTAACGGGAACACTTTGGTCCAGCAGCTTTGGTGCACACTCGAAATTGACGGGGTTGTTCATAAGATTTGCAGAACCTGCCTGTGTTGAACTCTGTTGTAACAGACATCCATTTTCAAAGGGCTGACAAATTGAGAGAGCATTCAGAACGTTTGACTCTTGAAATTGTCCCTGTTTCAGGGAAGACTTCTCACAAAAGTGTAGCGAGAAATGCTTCAGTATTACAGGCTAAGATCAAGTTAAAAAATGTGACGGTTCTCATGAATTCAAAATCGGTCGAATGACTCAGTCTTTTTTGTTATATTGACATTGGCGAATTAATCAAGGCTTGTGAAATTGGTTGATTATTTCAGTGCACTGTTCTACCCTTAAATGAAAGAACAGTGACATTATTCTCCGCTGTTTACGGTTTTCATTTTAACAGAGAAACCAATTCCATGTATCAAAATCAAACGACGCGTCGTGAATTTTTAACTCAATTAACTTATGGACTCGGCGCGGCTTCTCTTGCCGACCTTTGCTTTGCGGAAGGTTCTGGATTTCCTCCTACACGCGTCATCACGAAAGGGCCGCGACATCATTGGTTTGGTTACTATGATAAATTGCAGTTTGATCCCACGAGTCGCTATGTGTTAGGGATGGAAGTTGCTTTTGAGCATCGCTCTCCGAAGGCGGATGATGTGATCAAGGTGGGCATGGTTGATCTAGAGGACAATGATCGCTGGATCGAACTGGGAGAATCCTCAGCCTGGAGTTGGCAGCAGGGATGTATGCTGCAATGGCTCCCGGGATCTGATTCTGAGGTGATTTGGAATGATCGGGAAGATGGTCAGTTTGTGAGTCGAATTCTGGATATCAAAACGGGAAAGGGCCGTACGATACCCTCCCCCGTTTATTCAGTGAGTCCGGATGGCAAGACCGCTGTGACTCCCGATTTTCGGCGGATTCAAGATGTGCGTCCCGGATATGGCTATCCCGGTTTTCCAGATCCGCATTATAAAGAGCTGGCTCCAAAAGATTCGGGAATATTCCGTGTTGATCTCGAAACGGGAAAATCGACGATGATTCTTTCATTGAACGAAATTTCTAGAAAGGGTACGATTCCCAATCAGCAAAAAGGGATCAAGCATTACTTTAATCATTTACTGTTTAGTCCGGATGGCACTCGCTTTATTACACTGCATCGTTGGCAGTATCCGAACGGAAAACGCCTGTCACGGATGGTGACCGCGAAGCCTGACGGGAGTGACGTGCGCGTGGTTGTGGATAACGGATTTGTCTCGCATTTTATCTGGAGGGATCCATCGCATATTCTGACCCAGTCAAAAGCGACAGCGGACAGTCGTGCCTGGGGAGATTTTCTAGTGAAAGATGAATCGCAGTCTAAGCTGGAAGAAGTTGGTAAAGGAGTTCTCGATGGTGGTGGGCATTTGAGCTATCTGCCCGGCAATGAGTGGATTTTGAACGACACTTATCCGAAAGGTAAGGAGCGTATTCAGACGCCTCATTTATATCATGTTCAATCTGGACGTCGGATTGATCTGGGTCAGTTTCATCTGCCTAAGATTTACACGGGTGAATGGCGGGTGGATACGCATCCCCGGTTCAGCCCTGATTCACGTATTGTGTGCATTGACTGTCCCACGAAAAATGCAGGCCGACAATTACATTTGATTGATATTTCCAAAATCGTGGGGGTATCCTGATTGGCGGAGAAGATACCAATACGGGATTGATCAGGTGCCTGCTTTCGCTTCTTCTTTTTTGGGTTTGGTTTCCGTTTCAGGAACCGACTCCTGAGTGATATTCAGTTGAT
>NZ_CALEMX010000565.1 GCF_937910335.1 uncultured Gimesia sp.
TATGGCGCAAATTACGTGCCAAAGCGAGGGAAGTCATCTGGGAAATGCGGGTTCAGATCTTTTGTCAGGTAAGGCAACAAAGTTACCGAGTCGCAGTCTTTTCTTTCAAGTCCATCGTGGACTCACGCCCCAACGCTATCAAAACTCTGCAGTAGTGACTCAAAAATTCAAACTGGTCGGTTATCCAGGAACCTTTGGTAATGAAAATCTGATGCTAAATGCTGAGCCTTTGATGGAAATATACGACTTGTCAGTTGATCCGGAAGAGAAACACAATCTGATCACAACTCAGCCTGAAACAGTAGAAACGCTACGTCGGCAATACGATGCCTGGTTTTCAATGATGAAACAGACTCGTCATTTTGAGCCGGGGATAATTGTCGTTGATCAGAAGAAAGAAAGTCCCTGCGTTTTATGTCGGTATCAGGACGGGAATTATTTTCAGGGAGTTTCTCAAGGCTGGATGGTCAAGATTTCGAACTCTGGTTTGTATGAGGTTCAAATTGAACGTGGCCAGAATAAGACAGCGGGAAAGATCGTTGTCAACTGGCTGGGTCAGCAGGCTCATGAGTATTTGAATGCAGGCCAATCGTCGGCGGAATTTGAGTTACGCGCGGGAACGGGAATGCTCGATATCTGGTTTCAAGCGGAGGGCCAAGATCGAATACATATCACCAATAATGGAACGTGGGGTGATGTTTCATTGAAACAGTTGAAATGATGATTGCCATTCCAAACTAAAAACCGGCTCTGGATAAAATCCAAGCCGGTTTGATTACTGACTGTTATCTGAAAACGATGGTTTAATACAACCAGTCAATACCAACACTCCAGGTTCCAACGTTCCATTTCTCGCGTTTCACTTCGATTGATGGAAATAAACCTCTGGTTGGCATGCCCTGCCAGCGAATGCTGTCAAAGGGTCTGGCAATTTCGCCAGCGGCAATATAGGTATAACCAACTTTGAATTTTGCTTCCTCAAGGATTTTCATGCGTTTCAAGACAGGGACATGTTCAAAAATAGCCATTTCTGCGAAGATCGATTGTTCAAAAATGGGTGAGACATGCGTATGTGTGCTCGCGTCAGTGAAGGCATTTGGAGTGGGATCAGTTGCCGTGGCATCGATCAATGCTTTGGGGCGGTTGGTATCATCCGGATTAGCTCGAATGCCAATCCCGACATTATCTCCACTTAAGTTAATCTTTTCCCGATTGGCCATAATCCCGAATTTGGTCTGGCCCCAGATTTTGAGCTTATCACCACCCAGGTCAAATTGAAAACCAATTTCAGGACCTGCCAAATCTGTATCTACTCTACTGTCCACGACAGTTGTATAAGGTGTAACTGGAATATCTGTTGCTGGGTCTAGAGGTGCTGCGAAGAAGGCTGTAGCGGTACCTGTTGTTCCGCCTGCGTCGTCGTCTTCCACGACGCCCGCATTATCAATAATCCCATCCGAGTTTTCATCTGATCCGGTTGGGTGAGAGAATAGCTTCAAATCAGGTCGAATGCTTGTGAAAGTGGTTGCATCACTATAAAGCAAACCACTGTCGCGGCCTACGAATCCAAATCCTTCTTTGACTTTCATGTATCGCACACCGGCAAGGCCTCGAACCTTCAGATTTTTCTTATCAATCATCGGAGTCGACATCCAGGTTGCATTGGTTCCCCAAGCCTGACTGACAACTTTAATTCTGAAATCCAGGTCATAAGGAACGGAAACACCATTCACTGTTCCATCATCAAGTGGTAAAGATGCTAAATTCATCAATTCGTTCTGTAAGATCGAATTGATATCTGCTGCAGTCACACCGGGAATCGTAGTCACAACCCCTCGACCAGTAGGATCGATGAAGTTAGGTGGTGACAGCAGGATATCCATGATTGCTTGATTATTTGGGTTTGGCTTGTGGGTTGAATTCGTGATGGCGGACCATTCAGAATCAGCACTAGCAAGCCACCAGCCCGTAAACTCAAATCCACTCTCGTCATCGTTATTCCAACCCCAGCGGAGACGTGTACCAGGTGAAAATAAATTCGGAATGACATCGTAGGTTACATGATCAAAGAAATTCAGGCTTTGTGCCGTGGTGGTAAACTCATCATCTGTAGCGTCCTCTAATTCATCTTGTACCATACCAAAGTAGGAAATGGTTCCATCATTTCCAAACTTGGCACTTCCCGGACTGCGGAATTTGGCGAATAACGCTTCAGTGCTGAAGAAATATTTCTTACCGTGATTGCTATCCTTGTACGACCACAAACCATTATCGTCAACTCGATGTTGTTGAAACATCTTTTCGAAGGGAGTCATTTGAGGAAACGCATTTACGGGCGCCTGAGGCCCTGCGTTCATGGGAAATCCAGGTGCCGAAGGCGGACCATATCCACCTGTTGCTGCTTGGAAAAAGTTTGGGGGAGGTGCCCCGGCGAGAGATTGTGCATTCTGAGTTAATCCCGGCAGATGGAAGGAATCAAACGATACAGGTTGTATCATTCCTCTCTGCGGAATTGAAGAGGGATATCCCTGCGCATTCACGGTAGAGAATGCGAAAGAAATCAGAACGATGCTCAATACCGGTGCTAGCCAATGAAGAAGCCGCATCTATACGTCCTTACAAACAGCGGAAACTTTGATAACAATCCGCGCGGTCAATAACGGAAATGCGCGGAGTCTGTTGCTGGTTATATCGGACAGGGCTTCTGGTAAACTGTAGCGATTATTCGGAAGATGACGAATTTTCCTGTTTCAATAGTTTTGACGGTTGTATTGAGTCAAGGATAATGTGGGTGTATGTATATGTTTATGGTGGGCTTCGTATCAATTCTGTACGAATCTGTTGACTGATCGAATCTGATGTATGTTTGGTAAGTCTTTATTATAAAGGTAGATATGGTGTATGAAACTCGATGGTGAATACTATTAGCATGAAGTGTGAGTGATTTTAGTTGTGAACTTTCAGAATCAATCAGAAATAGTCTCAATTAAAGCACAGGTCCAATGCTCCAGGGGCAGAATTCTTCATCTCCGATGCCTTGGGCTTCACTTTTCGTTTTTTTACCGCTGGCAACTTTAATGATCAGCTCAAAAATTTCCTCGCCGACTTCTTCTACAGATGTGCCATTCAGGATTCTGCCAGCATCGAGGTCCATGTCATCCTGCATTCGCTCGTACATGGGAGTATTTGTCGATATTTTAATACTGGGAACTGGTTTGCACCCAAAGCAGCTTCCCCGGCCTGTAGTGAAAGTGACAACATTAGCACCACCGGCGACCATACCTGTTACCGAGGCGGGGTCGTACCCTGGTGTATCCATTATCACAAACCCTTTTTCGGTGACTGGTTCGGCAAATCGATAAACTTCCTGTAAAGCTGTGCTTCCCCCTTTGGCAATGGCGCCGAGCGATTTTTCGTAAATGGTCGTGAGTCCGCCTCTTTTGTTTCCAATGGAGGGATTGTTATCAATGACAACACCAAATTTGCCGGTATATTCTTCCCACCACTTAATCCGGTCGATCAATTTCTTCCCAATTTCGGGCGTGACTGCGCGGCGGGTGAGAAGATGTTCTCCACCATAGATTTCCGATGTTTCTCCCAGGATAGAGGTTGCGCCATGAGCGACCAAAAGATCGCTGGCTATTCCTAAAGCGGGATTTGCCGTCACTCCGCTGTTTCCATCACTCCCCCCGCATTCTGTACCCAGAATCAATTCGGAGACCGGAATCGGCACCCGGGAAACGTCATTTACTTGAGGTAAGTAGTCTTTAAGAAGTGCTGTGACTTTTTTGACTGTTTTTGCTATTCCCCCTATATCTTGGATGTTGAGAACCAGCGGGCCCTGGTTCTGAGGCTCATTCGGGTTCGCTAGCTGGACCAGGCCTTCCGAGTCAGAGAGGAATGAACCTTGACCGGTTTCACAGCCTAACCCCAGAACGACATAAGCGCCGATATTTGGATGTTTCGCAAAACCGCCGAGTGTTCGCATGAGCTGATGGTGGTCCTCACCATCATATTGCATGGCACACCCGCCTTTATGGACGAGGGGAATGATGCCATCAATATTGGGGAAGTCTTTAAGAGAGGTCCCGGCCAACTCACGGGCAATGTATTTTGAAGCAGTAGCAGAACAATTCACGGTACTGATAATCGCCAGATAATTTCGCGTACCTGCTTTCCCGTTCGGACGTCGGTAACCCATAAAAGTTCTGCCTTCAATGGGAGTGGGAGGAGGAGGGACCTCGGTCGAATAGGCGTAGTCAAGGCTGAGAACACCCGATTCCAGGTTATGACTGTGAATCCAGTCACCAGCTTGAATATCTGAAATCGCAAAGCCGATCGTCTGTCCGAACTTACGGACGGGTTCGCCACTGTTGATTGCCTGGATGGCGACTTTATGACCCAAATCAATATTTTCTCTAGTGATCACAC
>NZ_CALEMX010000566.1 GCF_937910335.1 uncultured Gimesia sp.
CCACCGGTCGGTCATTGAATCCCCAGCGGATTTCATGAATTTCAATCGCTGCCACGATTTGAGGACACACAAAGAACATCACGGAGAAATAGAGGAGAGCCCACTTGAATCCCGAATTTGACAGATTCATCCTAAAAATGCTAATACTCCCCAATCAGATTGCTGTCATGACGATTAGCGAGATTTTGCAGAATGTGAAAATCTGTTTTTTGACTGATATAACGGACTGAACCATCACCCAGACAAAAATGAGCCCCATCTGTATGAGAACTTGAAAATCCTCCAACCTGTAGTAATTGCTTTCGTTGTTCAGGCGTGAGTTTTTCATTATCGAGAGCTGTTTTTTCAGATGAAGAATCGAGGCCATCAAACAGATCGTCAGTGTCGTTTTCGAAACGAAATTGATTATTGAAGTTAAACCTTTGTCCCTGATTGAATGCAGCTCGATTTGGGGACACGTTATTGATTTTTGTTCCCATATTTCGAAGTGTAGATGACGTTCCTGAGGTCCAACTCAGGAACCCGCCGTCGTTCGATTCACCTACAAAAATTGTGTACGAACGACCGTCTTTCAGATCTTTTTCACGAATACTGCTGTTTAAAAATAAAATGCCATTGTTGTTGACGTCAATCGGAACTTCAGTATCGTTATGGCAGCCTACATAACTAGCTCCTCCGCGAGGATTGGAGGGGCATTGAAAACAAGTTAGGAAATAGTTCGCAGTGTTCATATTAATGGGAGCATAAGCACCATACTTGAAATTATAGCTGAGATACGCGGCTCTTTCGCCTAAAAACGGGAGAATCTGAATGACCCAGCTCACATGGTAGCCTTTGGGCTGGTTGAGGATCGGCCCTTGCGTATTAACGGTACCCGGAGGCAGAACCATGTGGGCCATTTGGTAGTTTTGGAGTGCCACGCCAATCTGTGCCAGATTATTCTTACATGTAGTGCGCCGAGCTGCCTCGCGAGCCTGCTGAACCGCGGGAAGTAAGAGTGCTATCAAAATAGCGATGACTCCTATGACGGTCAGTAACTCAATCAGCACAAATCCGAATTGATGTCGTTGATTACGATGCCGAATATACATGAAATCGCTTGCTTCTAATGTAGGAAGTATGGTTTTTGAGATACGTGGAAATTAATTTGAAAGCGATATTAAAAATCACCAATGAGCTGACCATCATGGCGATTTGCAAGGGCCTGATAGGTGATGACGTTTATGTTTTCGCTCAAAAAACGAACCGCACCGTCACCAATTCCGAAATGGGCACCACCTGTATGATAGCTGGAAAATCCACCCACTTTTAGAAGTTGGGGATCACTGTTTGATGTTTCAGATTCTTTTTTCGGGTCTGCAGAATCAGCATCAGAGGTTTCTGGAGGGAATCGTTGTTCAAACGCAGTTTGGCCCGGAAAAATCGCTGAAATATTTGAATTAATACTGGTTCCGGCATTTTTCAAAGTCGACCGAGTCCCTGAAACCCAACCGAGTTCATTTCCTTCTCTGATCTCACCCAGAAAAATAGTTTTGGAACTTCCATCGAGAATTTCATCATAACGCACACTGCTGTTCAAAAATAAAACGCCATTATTATCTACATCAATGGGAGCCGATATATCATGATGCATGCCGGCGAAACTATGTCCTCGATTAGGGTTGGAAGGACATTGCAAAGTCGCTATACGATAATTGGCAACTTCTTTATTAACAGGATCATAGACGCCTTTGTTAAAGTCAAATTTATTGAAAGCAACTCTCTCATCTAAATAGGGGAGAATCTGTAAAAGCCAACTGACATGGTAACCTTTTGCTTCATTACGTATGGGCCCTGTTGGATTTACAGTACCAGAAGGAAATACGTTATGAGCCATTTCATAATTTTGGAGTGCCACGCCAACCTGCATCAGGTTGTTTTTACAAGACGAACGTCGCGCTGCTTCACGAGCCTGCTGAACCGCGGGCAAGAGCAAGGCAATTAAAATCGCAATGATGGCAATCGTGACTAGTAATTCTATCAGTGTAAACCCTCGACGGGAGCACTGTTTGATTTCGTTCGACTGTCTAATGAGATGCGGCATGATAATTCCTTCGATTTAATATCATTCTTTGAAGAAGGACGATTAGTTGTTAGAGGAGCTGTCTTGTAATTCAAAAGGCCATTCACGGATGACTCGCACTCGTTCTACTACATTTGCCGGATAACTTGCCAAAGTACGAATTGTAAGGGACTTGCTGTTTGAGTTTGTACGAACAATTTCAATGATCACTTCTCCCGGAAACGTTCCACCAATTTCCGCTGGGTGAACCTTCCAGGTTTCCCCGGTATAGTTCTGCTGGTGACTCAGCTTTTCAGCTGCCCGTTGGGCTGCCGCATCTGCCAGCCAATTGGCTTGTAGATGGTGTTGCCCTTTTTTAAGTTGCTTGAGTTCTATGGATGTTTGTTGTAGAAGATCCCCAACGATTGCCAACGCGAGTATCAGGCAGACCATAGGGATCAGAACAACGCTTCCACTGCGTTTGGTTTTACTATTCTGCCGCTTTTTAATCGATCTCAGTTTCCGTATTTTATATTTCATCATGCAATGTTACTTTTTTTGTGTAATTCGACTTTGAATCGAGAGTTTCCGGTTAACAAAAGACTCGACTTTGAAAATTTTTTCAGGCTGTTTGACGGTTTGGTTTTCATGTTTTAATTCAGGAAGAATTTTAAATGTCATGGATACCATGAGGCGTTGATTGAGTTTCTCTAATGCAAATCGAACAGAATCTACAGGAATAAGAAATTCATTTCGCGCGATGATTTTATCTCCTTGCATTTTCAGGCGAAGAATAGCGTTTCCTTTTTTAGTACCTGAATAAATAATGAAACTTCCTGATTCCAGTTCGAGTCGCAGTACGTTGGGTCTGTTTTTGTCTGGCGCATTGATCACCGCCTTCTGAGCAATTCCTGCGTCCTCGCGAAATTGTTGAGATAATTTCTGTAGATTTAATGTCTCTTGAATCCGGGCAGTGCCCTTCATCTCTACTCTCATCAGAAAAGCCAGAGTCGTGATACCGACAGTAAAGAGGACTGACAGAAGCGAAATGACCACCATGAGTTCAATTAAAGTAACCCCTCTGGGGATTCTGGATTGATGGATTTTACTTTGATTCATGGCTACTCCTCTCTCGATGAAACCAGAGGGAAAGTAGTAAGGGGTCCACCCGTTCGCCATAAGGGTTTTTCCAGGAAATCTGGATTCGCACTTGGCGTTTTGTTGGCTCTTTTTCATTTTGAATGAGAGTCACGGATAATTGAGGCTCTTTCAAATTTAATTGCTTGAGCATCCCTGATTGATACTGTGCGAGTCTATCAGGGGTCAGGCTGTGCCATGAATTTTCAGCAGCGATTCGTTCGCCCAGGTTGGCCACTTCCATTGTTGCCAATAGTCGTTGATCGATCGATTTTCTTTGTAGATTTATAACCCTCAATGCGGGAATGGCAATCGAGACTGTCGCGCTGATCAGAATCATTGAGACAAAAGCTTCCAGAATCGAAAAGCCTTTTCGGGTTCTCAATGATGAGCATTGTAACTGATTGTTTCGACGGAAAATTTTCATTTACATTGAACTCACGAAAGATCATTTAACATCTGAATGAGTGGCATGAATAAGGCGATTACAAAAAAGCCAACTACCAACCCCAGCAAACTGATCAATATTGGTTTAGAAAGCTCCATAAAAAATCTTAGTTTTCTTGCTCTACGTAATTCGATGGTGTCAGCTAAAGTTCTCAATAGATAGGGAAGATTTCCCATTTTCTCGCCTGCAATGCACAAGGCAGCTTCTGCATTCGTAATTACTTTATTCTGACAAAGTGCTTCCCAGGCGTTTTCACCTTGATTGATTTGTGTATTGACAGAGTGCGCTCGTTGTCTCACATCTGCCCAGAGATGAAATTTAGAAACAGATTCCAGTGCAACCTGAGGTGAGTCCTGGACTGAGATCGACTGAGCAATTTGCCTGAGACAGTGTGGAGTGTTTAGCCGCGGGAACCATCCTGTAATAAAAGGAATGCGGAGATTATACCACCCATAGTAATTTCCAAAATAGAGTACGGCTAATGTGATGAGTGGAATGGAGAATAACGGCAAGAATAAATAAAAGTAGTAGAGAATAAAGTCGCTTACATCAATAAGGGTCAGTGTCATTGGCGGAAGTTCGACCCCAAAGTCCAGAAAGATCTTTTTAAATTTTGGAATAATCCAATACATAATGAAGCTGGCGATTAAGCATTGAATTGTGACAACAATAGTTAGATAAAGAATGAGACTTGTGGTATTTGCTCTGTCAGAGAGTATCTTCAGTTTTTTTGTTGTCTGGACTGCGGCATCGCGTAGAGCGATTCCCAGGCTGTTGCTCTTTTCTCCAATTTGCACTGCCACGATTACAGATTGTGACACCAGCCCTGGAATGGATGACAATGCTTCTGTAAGCGAGTAACCAGAATGCAGTAAACTGCTGAACTGTTGGATTTTATCTCGATACTTGCCAGACAATGTATAGGAATATGTGTCGAGTTCCGTGGCGAGAGGGATATTTTTTTCGACGCAGACTGCCAGTAACCAAAGTAATTCCGATTCGTTTCCCCATTTGTTTACAAAGCTGATATTGAGA
>NZ_CALEMX010000567.1 GCF_937910335.1 uncultured Gimesia sp.
CAATGTTCTCAGGCAATGTTCTCAGGCAATGTTCTCAGGCAATGTTCTCAGGCAAGAATTTTCTGAATGATCTTGGCTTGATTTACTCCGATCAAACGTTGATCCAAACCCTGGAAGCGGAATGAGAGGCGTTCCGGATCCAGGCCGAGTAGATGTAAAATCGTGGCATGTAAATCATAGACGGGGACTTCGTCTTCGATGACGTTAAATCCGAAGTCATCTGAACGTCCGATAGTAGTGCCCCCTTTGATCCCACCACCCGCCAGCCACATGGTAAAGGCGTTTGGATGATGGTCACGTCCATCGTTTCCTCCCTGCACCATCGGCGTGCGTCCGAACTCTCCGCCCCAGACAACCAGAGTGTCTTTTAACAGGCCACGCTGTTTGAGGTCTTTGATCAAAGCAGCCGACCCCTGATCGGTGGCTTTGCAATTATTCTTTAAACCACCTACAAGACCGCCGTGCTGATCCCATGATTCATGGAATAATTGCACGCAACGTACGCCCCGTTCAATCAGCCTGCGGGCCAGCAGACAGTTATTCGCAAAAGAGGTTTTACCCGGTTCTGCACCGTACAGTTCCAGAGTCTGTTTTGTTTCCTGGGTGATATCCATGACATCGGGTGCGCTGGATTGCATGCGATATGCCATCTCAAACGAATTGATCCGAGTTGCGATTTCCGGATCGCCAACCAAATCCAGATGATTCTGATTCAACGCTTTTAATGTATCGAGTGAATCGCGTTGTAATTTTGAAGATATTCCCGGAGGATTTTGCAGATAGAGTACAGGCTCCTGACCGCCACGAAACATGACTCCCTGGTGAACCGTTGGTAGAAATCCACTACCCCAGCAAGAACTGCCACCACTGGGGCCTTTATTACCGGAACTGAAGACAACAAAACCGGGTAAATTTTTTGATTCACTACCCAATCCATAAATCGTCCAGGCACCCAGACTCGGCTTCCCAAAAAGTTGAGAGCCGGTCAACGCCTGAATCTGAGCAGGAGCGTGATTAAATGCGTCAGTTTTCATGCTTTTGATGATGGCAATGTCATCGACGACTTCTGACAAATGAGGCAAAATTTCTGAAAGTTCTGCTCCACATTCACCATGTTTTGCAAATTTGAATTTCGGTCCTAGAAATTTTGAGTTGGGATTAATAAAGGCAGCCCGATATCCCTTCAGGAGTTCTTCGGGAGGCAGTTTACCATCAAATTTACCCAGCACAGGTTTGTTATCAAAAAGCTCCAGATGGCTAGGGCCTCCACCCATAAACAAAAAAATAATATTTTTTGCCTTGGGAGGATGGTGCGGCTCTCTGGGGGCTAACGGGTCATCAAGGGCTTGATTCTTCGCGGGGGCAGCATATCCGGATTCCTGCAATAACTGGTTGACGGCAATGGCACCAAGCCCGACTCCGCATTGTTGCAGAAACCAGCGACGCGCCATGGACTGCGAGGGGTGATGAAAATGATTCATGAATCGTTACCTGTTTTTATTAAAAGAGTCAAAAGTAGATTCTATTCACCAGTCTTAATATGAGGCTGGCTCGAAACACTCTGCCAGTTATCGGTTATTCTTTCGTAATAGTTTCATCCATATTTAACAGTATACGCGACAAGGCAATCCAGGCTGCAAAATCGGCATTGGTAGTTTTAGTTGTTTTTTTCGTCGAGGATATTTGTTGCGCTTCTTCCGCATGATCTGCAAAGTAACTGCGCTGTTTAGTCAGGAACCGTGTTAGCAATTGTGTTTCCGATGCGGAAGGATACCGGGAAACACATCGGCGAAACGCTGTTTCAATGCGCTGCTGATCTGTCGCTTTAGGTTCGGCTAAAGCGATTTTCGCAAGGTTTACAGCACATTCCATAAACAGTGTTTCGTTGAGCGTCGTTAATGCCTGCAAAGGAGTGTTAGAACGGCTCCGTTTGACCGTGGCAATATCACCATTGGGAGCATCAAAGGCCTGCAATACCGGATAGGGTACCGAGCGGAAACGGAAGGTATAAATCGCACGACGGAATCGGCTTTGACCTTCAGCAACTTCCCAGGTTTTCGGACCGTAACTTGCCGGTTTTTGGAACAGGAAAGCAGGTGCCGGCGGATAAACTGAAGGTCCACCCACCTCAGGATTCAACAGACCACTGGCTTGGAGGGCGATGTCTCTGACGATTTCTGCATCGACGCGATAGCGGGGACCGCGGGCGAAGAATCGATTGTAAGGATCACTTGCATAGAGTTCCGGGCTGACATGTGATGACTGCTGATACGTTCTCGAAGTCACAATCAGAGTGTGCAGCTTTTTCAAATCCCAGCCTTGATCCATAAACCAGACGGACATCCAGTCCAACAGTTTTCGATGCGTTGGTGCTGCGCCTTGCGAGCCCAGATCTTCGCTGGTACTCACGATCCCTCTTCCAAAATACGCCTGCCAGACTCGATTCACGATGGCACGGGCCGTTGTCGGTGATTTACGATCGACGAGCCAACGGGCAAATGTCAAACGGTTCATCGGTGTATCTTCAGGCAAAGTATGCAGAAAGTCGGGGACTCCCGGCTCGATTTCCTCCTTCTTCTTGAGAAAGTCACCCCGATCCAGCAGGTGAGTTTTGCGAGGATCAGGACGTTCCTGATAAACCAGCTGTGTGGCTCCCGGAGGATGCTGTTTCCAGAGCACTTCGATCTCTGCGTTTTCTTTTTTCCATTCCGGGACGGTCGTTCGCCAATAACTGAAAACCTGATTGTGTTGTTCTGCCGTTCGTTGAGCGATGGGGATTTCGAGAATATCTCGGACCTTGTCGGGAACAGGGTCTGCTTTCGCTTGTTCAGAAGTCGTACACGAGACGCGGAAACGTCCCAGATTCATCGTCTGGTTATCATCACTGTTCCAGCCTCCATGCATTTGTACCAGACTGACTTTTAATTTGGTCCCCTCTTTGTATCCAAATGGTTTCTCGGCACGGAAAACTGCTTCGCGTGGTTCATTGAATCGCCCAGGACCCGGGTTGATACCCCACGCAGTGGTGTTATCACCGTCAATGGCGTAAGCAACGGGCCCGGTAAATCCGCGCACCCCTTTATTGTCTGAATATTTAGGATTCAATTGTTGTCGTTTGTTCTCAAAATCGGCTGTCGCAGTAGAAAATTTGACAGTAGCTTTTTGCTTGGGGTCTTTTACACTTTCTGCTGCAAGTTTAATATCCGTCAGGGCACATAAGCCTTCGATGGATCTTCCCGGTCCACCTGCAGGCAGATTGGGATGATTCAAGAGTTCAAGTCGGATTGCTTTGATCTCTGTAGCATCAACGATGGCTTCAAAATTAGAAGTAAATTTGGACGGGGCATAACCCTGCGCCAGCATGGAATGATCGGCCTGTTCAAAGTAGCGCTGAGAGTTACTATCGATATTAGTGAGTTTCAGAACCCTCCACTCTGGCTGATTCTGTTGAGCCGCTTTTTCCCAGGCAGCCATTTTTGCGGACCAGTCTGGTGTGCGCGCTTTGAGGGACTGTTCGAGGGCTTTAATTTTCTGAAAAAGTTTTTGGCGTTGTTGCTGTTCTTCACTTGTGTAGCCACGAATACTGGCTTCATAAGAGTTATTAATGCAGGCGAAAATCTGATAGTAGTTTTTCTGAGTCAGGGGATCATACTTGTGTGTATGACATTGTCCGCACTGCAATGTCAGCCCTAAAACACTTTTTCCGATCGTATCCATGCGGTCAAACATGGCCGCCATCCGAAACTCCTCCGGATCGATACCCCCTTCTTCATTCAACATCGAATTTCGCATGAACCCGGTAGCGACTTGCTGATTTTGTGTGGCGTTCGGCAGGAGATCGCCGGCGATTTGTTCGATTACAAACTGATTGTAAGGCATGTTTTGGTTCAACGCATCGATCACCCAGTCACGATAGAGCCAGACTTCTCGCGGAGCGTCCTTTTCATAACCGTTGGAATCAGCATAGCGGGCGGCATCCAGCCAGATCCTCCCCCATCGTTCACCGTAGTGTGGTGATCCGAGAAGTTTTTGAACCTGTCTTTGATACGCGTCCGGTCGTTTGTCGTTGAGAAATTGATCGACCTCCGCAATCGTCGGTGGTAAGCCGACCAGATCCAGATTCAGTCGACGCAAGAGAGCAACTCGGTCGGCTCGTTCCGAGAAGAAAAGACGCTGTTGTTCCAGCTTTTCCAATACAAAAGCGTCAATAGGATTTTGGATCAATCCTTTTTGCTGCACGCGCGGTAATGCCGCTTTCTGGGGAGGATGAAAGGCCCAATGGGAGGCCCAGGGCGCACCGGCTTCTATCCACTTTCGGATTTTTTCGATCTCAGACGGAGAGAGCTTTTTACCCGAATCAGCAGGCGGCATCCGTTCGTCTTCATCAGTGGACACGATGCGTTGATAGAGCAAGCTTTCTAAAGGTTTCCCCGGCACGATTAAAGCGTGTCCATCATGTGATCCAAAAGCGCTTTCTTTTAAATCCAGTCGCAGGTCGGCCTCTCTGTGTTGATCATCGGGACCATGACAGGCGAAGCAGCCATCGGAAAGCAAAGGCCGAATATCCGTTGCAAAATCGAATTCTGTTGGCGTCGTTTTTTTTGTCTCTGCAAAAGTAACTTGAAACAAAAACACGACGAATGCCATCGTGCAGAGAAACAATAAAGAGCGAAACAATAAAGAGCACGTTCGAACGACCATAATCATTCTTTCGGTTTATCTATGAGGCCATGAAATCAAAACCGTTACCAGAAAGAAACGAGGCGGTTATTAACGGACTGCTGTGTCCTGTCAAAAATCGCAAACCCGGGTTTTCTATGAGTCGGAAAGATTGATGATTCTCAAAACCAAACATGAGTGAATACCGGTCCGCCACTTTACCCAAAGTGGGGGTAGCTCAAATTCACTCTAAGGTCAATTGAGCAGGTGACTTAAATTATCAGCTGTGGCGGGCCGATTACCTGAATATTCTACGTCTAATTATAGAGGTACGCGCATAGCAAATTCAAGTTTGGCTTCACACGACTCAATAAATCGCCACACATTTTTACGAGGAGACTCACAAAAACAACCTCGTATCTTCATGGAATCGTCACAATAAGCCTCGTTTGATTCATTTTGCTACGCAATATTCACTTGTTATTCACACTTCAGCAAGAAATATCTTCACATTCATTCGATATGGTACGCCCATCTGAAATTTTCAGCCGGCAACGAAAGTTTCAAAACAAGGTGTCCTATTGAATTCAAAGAACGAAGAGAGTTTCAGGGGGGGCAGTTCAGATTCCTGCATCAAATATTCCATGCTGGGAATGACCTGTTTCTTACAAAAGTCAAAGTGAATGGTTTCAAGTCTTCATTGTGCGTGTAACAGACAAATTTCTTTTTTAAAAACAGGAAACAAAATGCAAAAATTACGTGTTCAAAATGTAAAACGATCAGGTTTTACTTTGATCGAACTTTTAGTGGTCATCTCGATCATCGCCTTATTGGCTGCTCTGCTGATTCCAGCAGTCTTTGCAGCGCGAGAATCGGCGCGCTCTTCACAGTGCAAAAGCAACTTGCGGCAGTTTGGTCTTTCCATGCACTCTTTCGCTGCCACAGATCCTTCCGGAAGATATTGCACGGGTGCGTATGACTTCCGTCGTGACGGATGTCCTGACACATGGGGCTGGGTTGCAGACATGGTGAATAGTGGAGCAGGTCTTCCTCAAAAGATGTTATGCCCTTCATCCACATTGTTGGGATCTGAAAAACTCAACGACATGATCGGTGTTGCTAACACCAGTAACAAAGATGCGGCACCACCGGCTCGTCTTTTGGACGGTGTCTGCTCTACATGGACGTCAGGAACAGAAGGGACACCTGCCCGTATTCTTCAGGTTGCTAAGCTTCTGGAAGATGGCTACGGCACAAACTACGCATCCAGTTGGTTCCTCGTTCGCTCTGCTCCCAAGCAGTCCGGTGGTGTTACCGCAGCTGGCTTAAAGGGCTTTGGTGGTACGATGGGACCGCTGACAATTCGTCGTTTGGATACTTCACGGATTTCTTCTTCAGCAATCTCATTCATGGGCTGTGGAGCACCCGGTGATATCGGCGAAGCTGTCTTGACTGACTCAATTCCAGGATTCGTTGAAGCCGGTGACCGACTCGCGGAATCATTCAACGATGGACCTGCTTTCTGGAATGCCGCTGGTTCACCAGCTGCCGTCGATCTGATGCCAGCCGGAACCAATCTGGTAGGTGCGATTCCTGTAGAATTACCAGACCCGAATCGCGCAGGGACAGCAGGACCCGATGGTTCTCTCTGGTTGCAGGATTCTCGTGACTGGTATGCATGGCATGGTCGTGGAAGCAACAAGATTTGCAATATCCTGATGGCTGATGGAAGTGTTAAAGCTGTTGTCGACTTGAACGGCGACGGATTCCTCAATCCTGGTTTCACAGGATCATCAACGGGTGGATCTGGATACACAGATGCGACTGTTGAATTACGACCCTCTGAAGTCTACTCCGGCCCCTGGTTGGACGCTCAGTTGACTAAAGGTAACTTCGAATAATCGGAGTTGTCTGAAAACTGTAAGACAAGTAAATAACGAGTGGCTGGATTCAAACCGGCTACTCGTTTTTTTATTCCTGAATAATATGTACGTTGGTTATGAGAGAATCTCTTTAATGACATGCCCGTGCACATCAGTCAAACGACGATCAATACCGTTATGTCGAAATGTCAGCTTTTCATGGTCAATTCCCAGCTGATGCAAAATCGTGGCGTGCACGTCATAACACATCGTCGCATTCGCCGGATCTGCAGGTTTGAAAGACCATTGATCAGACTCGCCATAGGTGGTTCCCCCTTTAATGCCGCCTCCGGTCAGCCAGTTCGTAAATACAAACGGATTATGATCGCGGCCCTTACTTCCCTGGCTGCAGGGCATTCTGCCAAACTCGGTCGTCCATAAGATAATTGTGTCGTCCAGCATCCCACGCTGCTTGAGATCTTTAATTAAGGCCGCCGCACCGATGGACATGCCACGTCCCAATGGCCAATGATCGCGTTTGATATCTTCATGCGAATCCCAGTTACGACGAGGATGACCGTTATCAGCGCCAGACCAGATTTGCACAAACCGCACACCTTGTTCCAGCATCCGCCGCGCGACCAGACAGTTTCTACCAAAGTAATTGATTTCCGCCTGCTCGCTGATCCCTTCCTGCACTTCAAAATCAACGGAATCAAGCCCATACATTTTAAGAGTACTTTTTGTTTCGTTCGAGAGATCAAGCACTTTGGGAGCCTGTAACTGCATTTTGGCAGCCAGCTCATACGATTGAATCCGCGCATTCAATCGTGAATCTCCCGTGCGTTCCTGTTCGTGTTTTTGATTGAGTTGTTTGAGAGCAGCCAGCATATCACGATCACTTTGACGCGTGATAAAATTATTTTTGGACGGGAATAAATTGGAAATCGGGGTCTGAGAATTCGGGCGAATCATTGTGCCCTGATTACTAGCCGGTAAAAAACCGGCCGACCAGTTCGCCGCGCCGTTAGGAGCAAATCCGCGTGGATCGGGGAGAACCACAAAAGTCGGTAGATTATCAGTCATGCTGCCAAGACCGTAGCTGATCCAGGATCCCATGCCAGGAAAACCAGGCAGAATAAAACCAGTAGCCTGCATAAAGGTTGCCGGTCCATGTACGTTCGACTTGCTGACCATGTTATGGATAAACGCCATGTCATCCACACATTCTCCCAGCGGTGCGACACAATCATTAATCCATTTGCCCGATTCACCATACTGCTTCCACTTCCAGGGAGACTGCATGGTTTTGCCAGGGGATGATTGAAACAGTTGCACTTGCTCGCCGGGATCCCAGGCGTTGCCGTTCTCTTTGATCAGTTCCGGCTTATAGTCGAATGTATCACATTGACTGGCGGCCCCGGACATATAAAGTTGAATCACACGCTTGGCACGCGGCGAATGATGCAGAGTCTGCGTGTTTGATTGAGGCGCAGCCAGCAGTTGATCGTTCTGAAGCAGAGACGCGAGCGCAATTCCACCCAGTCCGCCTCCGGTCGACATCAAAAACTCACGACGATCCATTAGACCTCTTTCTCTATGCTAATCGATGAAAATAAATTCGTTACTGTTGAATATCAGTCGGCAGACATTTTCAATGCCGTAGCGCGATCCGATATCTTTTAAAATGTCTAGCTCTGCCTGTTTCGGCGCGCGACCTAATGTTGTTTCAAAAGCCAACTTGATCTGAACTGACAGATCAGACGATTCTGCCTTGACTTTTTGTGCATAAAATTTTGACATACTCACCATGAAGTGATCATTCATCAGGGAGAGCGCCTGCAATGCCGTTAATGTTTCCAGACGTTTCGGAGTCATTTGTGAAGGATCTGCACAGTCTAGTGATTCCATAAATGGATCAGGCACCGAACGCACAATAAAACGGTAAATCGAACGCCGATGCTTTTCCGCTGAAGCGGGATCGAATTTCTGATAGAGATAGTGCGGCGAATGCTGAGGTTTATCGAGCACAAACAGCCGGTCTCCCGGGCCATACATGGTAAGATCCAGTTTTCCACTCACTTGTAATACAGAATCGCGAATGGCTTCAGCTTCCAGTTTGCGGCGGTTCATACGCCAGAGAAGACGGTTATCGCCATCGATTTGATTACCCTCCGAATGCGAGTGCGATGACTGCTGATACGCGGTACTCAATACCAGCATCCGATGTAATGTTTTCAGTGATTGCCCTTCATCACGAAAACGGCTGGCCAGATAATCGAGCAACGTGGGATGTGAGGGGAGTGCCCCCATTTTTCCGAAGTCATTGGGCGTATCAACGAGGGCTTTACCGAAATGATACTGCCAGACGCGATTGACTATCGAACGCCAAGTGAGTGGGTTATCACGGCTGGTTATCCATCGCGCCAGCGCAACTCGTCGGGCGCCTTCATTCTTTGGCTCGGCTAGTTGAAACACGCCGCTGAGACCAGAGATGAGCTTCGGTGCGGTTGGCTCGACTTTTTTTACAGGTGCTTTTTCACTTCCTCGACTGAGTAAATAAACCGCACGCGGCTCACCGTTTGTCGGCTTGAAGTTTCCCTGCTGTTTAAAATGCGTCGCCGCAGCAAAGACCTTCTGTCGATCGGGAAGTTGATCGAGATTCTTTTTGATCTGCTTTAAATTTTGACTGAATTGCAGGAGCAATTTCTTTTCCTCAGCAGTAGAAAGGCTGGAGAACAGTTGATTTCGTTTGCCTTTCAGTAATGCGAGGTCCGCGTTGGAATCGGAGCTATGATAAAATTTGTCATCAATAACATTTTTTCGTGACCAGCGCGGCGGTGCTTCAATGGAATCCAGAAATGTCACCAC
>NZ_CALEMX010000568.1 GCF_937910335.1 uncultured Gimesia sp.
CACCTCCGAGACCTTTTCTAAACCACAGGGAAATGTTCTGATGTTTGAAGCGGAGGGCGAAGATTCTCCTCTGACTGTACAACTGGGTGTGCGTCCTTCAGGTACAGAACCTAAGATTAAATTCTATTATTTTGCACAGACTGCGGTGGCGGACTCTGCTCAACTCGCAAAAACAAAAAGCGAGGCTCAGTCAATCATTGAATGCTTTAAAGAGTCTTTGATGGAGTGGATTGATCAAACTCTGAAAACCAGTTAATTTTCATCTTCAGCAACGAATCAGGATAAAAATCGGCTCAATCAAGAATCTTTCGATTGTGACGAGTCGGCATGAACCTACAATACTAAACGTGGTTAACGGAATTCTGTGATAGTGAGATTCACGATGTGAATTCACAGAACAGATGATCGGGATAAATGCAACAATTGAATCTGACCAACCACGAGTCGAGCCGTTTTTTTCTGCTCCTACCTACCTAAGTATCATCAGCGATTTCAATTGAAACAAGTTTTATCAGTTTTCAGGCAGCATTATGACGAAACAACGTATCGGAATATGGATCATCGGAGCATGGGGCGGGGTCTCTACGACTGTCGCCGTCGGTTTAACAGCGCTTCAGAAAGGACTCACAGGTACGAGTGGGCTTGTTTCAGAAAATCCCTTTTTTGAAAATTTGAATCTGGCGGACTGGGATCAACTTGTAATTGGCGGGCATGAAATCCGCGACACTTCGTTTGTAGAGGCTGCCAAACATTTCAGCGAGACCTCAGGAGTGTTCCACCCAGCGCTGTTACAGTCTGTCGAAGCAGAATTAAAAGCCTTCGATAAAAATGTCAAACCGGGCACGTTAATCCAGGTGGGTGATACCATTCGATCACTGGCCGGGAATTCGGTATTACAATTTGATCAGGAATCTCTGCAGGAAACGGTTTCACGTCTCTCAGGAGATATCAGGGAATTTCAGGAACAACACGATTTGGCACATGTTGTGGTCGTTAATCTGGCTTCCACAGAACCACCTGTCGTCGAATCTGCTAAAACACTGACTCTGGCCGAATTAAAAGAGGCCCTGAAGTCAGCAGACACATCACCAGTTCCTGCCTCGACGATTTATGCCATCGCTGCCATGAATGCGGGTTGCTCGCATCTCAACTTTACACCTTCTGCAGGAACTGACCTGCCAGCGTTAGTCGAACTGGCCGAAGAAGAGCAAGTCTTACATGGGGGACGGGATGGAAAAACGGGCGAGACATTAATGAAAAGCGTACTCGCTCCAATGTTTGCTCACCGAAATCTGAATGTCATGAGCTGGGTGGGGCATAATATCTTTGGTAACCTGGATGGTAAAGTTCTTGATGACCCGGTTAATAAATCGAACAAAGTCCATTCCAAAGATCATCTGTTGACGGAAATTCTCGGCTACAAGCCTCAGACACTGGTCTCAATTGAATATATTGAATCAATGGGAGATTGGAAAACCGCCTGGGATCATATTCATTTTCAAGGATTCCTGGATACAAAAATGTCGCTGCAGTTTACCTGGCAGGGGACTGACTCTATTCTGGCGGCGCCTCTGGTACTGGATATGGTTCGCTTCACGGAACGGGAGTGGCGTCGCGGAAATCAATCTGGTGTGATGACACACCTCAGTTCGTTCTTTAAGAGCCCGATGCAGGCTACTACCCCGGAATTTGAACGTCAGTATCAGCAACTGGAGGAATGGGCCAAGCTCGTTTCTGAAGAATCTTCATCATGAAAAAGTGGCTCGCTTATTTTCAATTGATGCGGCTGCCCGCTGTCTTCACAGCGATGTCAGATATTATTCTCGGTTATTTGCTCACACATGGATCAATTGATCTTCCTCTGCAATTTGCATTGCTACTGGTGGCTTCGGCCAGCTTGTATCTTTCGGGAATGGTCTTTAATGATGTCTTCGACCGGAAAGTGGATGCCGAAGAACGTCCTTTTCGTCCGATTCCTTCCGGGCGTATCTCAACTCAGCAGGCAGCGGTTTTAGGCGGGTTACTGATGCTGGCCGGAGTGGGCGCTGCGCAGACTGTCGGAAAGCAGAGTCTGATTGTTGCTGCCCTGTTGGTGATTGCGATCCTGAGTTATGACATGATTCTGAAAAAAACGATGTTGGGTCCACTGATGATGGGAGCCTGTCGCTTTCTGAATGTCATGCTGGGGGCCAGTGCTGTATCGCGTGAAATTAATCTGTGGGTCAAGCCACAGTTGCGCATTGCTGCCGCCTTGGGTCTGTTCATTGTCGGGCTCACCTGGTTTGCACGCATGGAAGCCAAAAAGAGTCACCGGGGGCATTTGGTCGGTGGTACTCTCGTCATTAATGCAGGACTGGGCGCACTGGTCTGGATGCTGGCCACGTATCCCTGGCCTCGAGAAATCAATTTGTCCATGGTACTGGCGGCTGTGGGAGTAGTCGTGTTGACCATCAATCGACGTCTGGTTCAGGCGATTTTAAACCCCGTACCACAAAATGTACAAATCGCAGTCAGAACCATGCTTTCTTCCTATGTAATGTTAAACGCGATTCTGGTTTTTGTCTGGACAGCCAATCCACAATACGCAATCCTGACTGCAGCTCTGCTGATCCCCACTCTTATTCTTTCCCGCTGGATGTCGGTCACTTAATCAGAGTATCTACTGACTCTCTAAGTCGTCGGCTGGAATCCCATCACCTGATAGCGGGCCAGTTCCATGGTATCCGTCAACTTAATCGCGCAGATGGCTTCGTACGACAGCATCACTTTTCGTGCCCCCAGGGAATCTGGTTTATCGCGGTCCAGCAAAACGATCCCACTCGAAAGTAAAAAATTCTGAAAGGGAATGGACTCCTGATAGGTGGTTACCACAATTCCCTGTTTAGGAATAGCTTCTGGCCAGTTTTCTAAGATGGAACGCCAACCTTCTGCGCTTTGCATAGTATTTCTCTTTTTCGTACCTGGTAATGAAAAGAACGGATTTACAATGCGAAAGATAAGTCTTCAGAAACAATTGGGCAAGAGGAACCTTTCAATTCGAAGAAGATGCCTCCGTTTTCCAGTTCATATATTTTTTGTTCACAGAACACGGGAAGAAAATGACCGTGAATTGTTGGTTTGATTTGAGAGAGCTTGTATGATTCCATTTCGTATGTCGCGAATAGGACCTCACTTGGGATCAATTCCTTTCAGAAAATGATTTTCCTTGAACCATAACAGTAAACCAGCCACAATTGCATTTGGCGAATTTGTGGCAATGATGGCAATGATGCAGTCATTAGTGGCGTTATCGATTGATGCCATGTTGCCCGCACTCACGGAGATTGGTCAGGATCTGGGAGCAGAACAGGTCAACGACAGTCAATTGATCGTTTCCGTCTTGTTTCTGGGTCTGGCCTTTGGTCAGGTTATCTATGGACCTTTGTCAGATTCAACGGGGCGGAAGCCGTCTGTATATCTGGGATTCAGCCTGTTCTTCAGCGGCTGTTTGTGCTCTCTGTTTTCAATAGATTTTACAGTCATGCTTGCTGGACGGTTTCTGCAAGGACTGGGGTTAGCGGCTCCGCGTTGCATCGTTGTCGCGATCGTCCGTGATCAATTCGAAGGCCCGTCGATGGCGCGGGTGATGTCATTTGTGATGACCATTTTTATTTTCGTGCCGGCGGTTGCGCCTACTCTGGGGCAGGGCATTTTACTGGTTGCGCATTGGCGGGTCATCTTTGCCGCGTTATTGGCCTGCGGAGTGCTGACGTTTATCTGGTTTGCGCTACGCTTGCCCGAAACACTGGCAGTGAATCGTCGCATTCCCTTTTCCTTCGGGAGAATCAAACATGCTGTTTTCGAAGTTTGTTCTCATCGGGTTTCGCTGGGATATACGATTTCACTGGGTTTGATTTCGAGCGCATTTCTAGGATATTTGAGTTCAGCACAACAGATATTTCAAAAGCAATATGACCTGGGAACCATGTTTCCACTTTATTTTGCGATTCTCGCACTTTGTATTGGCAGTGCCTCGTTTGCGAATGGCAGACTCGTCATGCGGTTTGGCATGCAGTATCTCACGCGCTGGTCAAAACGTATTTCCACGGTGATTTCTCTGTTCTTTTTTCTGTATGTGCTGTCAGTTGGTGGTCAGCCTCCGTTATGGTCAATGATGGTCTATATGATGGCGATTTTGTTTTGCTTCGGAATTATGTACGGGAATTTAAATGCAATGGCCATGGAACCTCTCGGACATATCGCCGGTGTAGGGTCGGCTGTAATGGGAGCACTTTCGACTTTGATTTCCGTGCCTGGCGGCATTTTTATCGGCCACAGTTATAATGGCACGGTGATCCCCGTGATTAGTGGGTTTACGATCTCTGGCGTGTTGATCATGGTTGTAATGCACTGGGTGGAATCTAAAAAAGACAAAACGATGACGGAGGATACGAGCCCGGAGTAAATGCGGGAATGGACGCAAGACAGTTTCAAGCAGTTTCAAGTATGCTGGCATTTATGATAAGCTGCGAATTATTCTTTTCAATAATCACTTTCAGGTTTTACGATGGGCTATCAATTCAAGCAGCAGGAATCAATAACGACGGGAGTTCAACGAATTGCCGGAGAGCAACTGAGCCAGGCGATTCTTGAGTTAAAACAATCAGAGCAAAACCCGCACCGGGCCATTCATGAGGTTCGAAAACAGTTTAAAAAATTGCGTGGTTTAATCCGTCTTGTTCGTTCTGGTTTAGGTAGCGAGTATTCCAGACTGAATGTCTGGTATCGTGATGCCGGGCGGGGTTTGTCTCGTGTCAGAGATGCGGAATCCATGTTAGAATCGCTGCAGAAATTACGAGAGCGTTTTCCGGACTCCACCTGCGAAGAGCTCTTTTTGGAGTTCGAAAACAAGTTTGTAACCCGTAAACAGAAGATTGTGGATGAATGGATAGATCTTGAATTCGATTTAAGTAAACTCAGTGACCAGTTAAAAGACGCTTATGAAGCAATTGAAGCTTGGAAGATTAAGGGGAAAGCAGAGCAGGTCCTCTCTCGAAGTTTAAAACAAAACTATCAACATGGAGTAGAAGCATTAAAAAAACTGCATCAAAATCCGGATGGCAAATTATTCCACGATTGCCGCAAGCATAGTAAATATCTTCTTTATCATATGAAATTGATAAGCGAAAGTTGGAAACCGATTCTTTCAGCCTACATCGTAGAGCTGGATCAATTAAACGATTTGCTAGGTGATGATCATGATTTGACCGTGATGACACAACTCATCAAGAGCGAAACAGAGACATTTCAATCATCTGCCAATGTCAATCGATTTCAGGCACTAATATGCCAACAGAGGCTGGAGTTTCAGTCAGCAGCTTTAAAACTGGCCGATCGAATTTATGCCGAAAAACCAAAAACATTTGCCCGTCGGATGAGAGTCTATTGGACTCTCTGGCGGGACGGTCACTCTGATTAACAACGTCTTGTCTGGGGAACATGTTGCCGGTCAGTTCTTGTTTTTCGAAGAATTTCAGAGTACAGTTAAATCAGCGGTCAGAATTGTAGTTTAATCGTCATGTCTCAAGTTAAGATGTTGGCGATGTCCATGTGATGAGAATTCGAGGGCCATTATGGATTCAGCAGAACACGAAGAAACAAAAGAAAATCAACCACAGCTGGAATCAACAGCGAAATCAAGCAGCTCACCGTTGCTTGTCCGAAGTCTGGTGATGGTATTCCTGATTGTGCTTTTGATTGGAATTTATTTTCAAAGGAGTCCAAACCCAGATTCGAAAGAGAATTCGTTTGAGGATGATTTACAGAAGCTGGCGTTGGCTTATCACGAATTTCATCGGATCAGAAAACATTCACCAGCCGACATGGAAGCACTACAGGATTTTTTAAACAACCCACCACCGGCCCCGAAGTCAAACTCGATTGTGCCACCCGATCCGGTTTCCATCGTGCTGGTGCCAGATTCCATCGTCGAAATGATCCGCGATGGTCGTATTAAAGTAATCTGGGGGGCTGTATTAACAGACTCGGGTTTGGAAAATGACAAATCTTTGCTCGCTTATCGTTCTGATATCGCGTTGAACGGTGGGTTTGCATTGACGGCAGCAGGTCGCGCACTCGAATTAACAGTAGACGCTTTCAAAAAGTATCCATTGGTTTCCGTTGAAACAGCAAATATCGACGAGACGGAAACAAAGCAGAAAGTTCCTGAGTCAGAAAAAAAGGAATAAGTGTTTCGTATTATTGAGATCCGGGAATCCGGAGCAAGGAGATCAGTAGCCCCCGTTTTTCTCCATGTATCTCTGCAATCTCGGGCAGGTGGCCGCAGACTTCAAAACCGAATTTTTCATTCAGATGTCTGGTCGATTCGTTATGGTCGAAATGCATTCCGATGAGTGTTGTGATTCCCAAAGCAGGGCAGGCGTCGATCATCTTCTGTAACAGAACCGAACCGAGCCCTTGATTCTGATGTGAATGGGCCAGGTATATACTGACTTCTGCTGTCTTGTCATACGCGGGTCGACCCGCGTAGAACGAAGTGACATAAATGCAGCCGATGATCTGACCCTCCGCATCCTCGGCTACCCAGAGGGGACGTTTTTCGGGAGAGAATTGTTGAAACCACGGTTGACGGTCAGCAACGGTCACCGGTTTCGTATCCGCGGTCGCCGTACCTGCTGGGATCGACTGATTATAGATATCAACGATGGCAGGCAAATCTGCAACTGTGGCATCGCGAGTGGAGATCATGGTTAGTTCCGTATTACTTCAATTGTCCCAGCATTCTTCGGGCGGCCTGTCCTAGCATGACCGTATCGACGCCGGCTGTGATCAGAGTGAAGCCTTTGTCAATGTAGGGTTTGACCGCGTCTACCGTGACACCGAAAATGCCGAGGGGGATATTGCTGTTTTTACAGACGTCGGTCACGTGTTGAATCGCACCGGTTACTTCGGGGTGATCAATTTCGCCGATGCGTTTCAGGCTGGCAGAGAGATCGTACGGGCCGATCAGCACCGCGTCGACACCGGGCACTTCGACGATCTGTTCGATCGAGTTGACCGCATCAATATGTTCGGCTTGTACGACCACGGTGGTGTTTTCGTTGGCTGAAGCCAGATAATCGTCGAATGAAAAACCGTAGCCGTGGGCACGTCCCAGGCCGACGCCTCGGGTTCCCACAGGTGAATAACGGGACCAGGAGACGATTTTTTCTGCCAGTTCAGGAGAATTGACCTGCGGCGCGATAATTCCGTCGGCTCCGATGTCGAGGGCTTTTTTGATTTGAACTTCATCCGGCGCCGCAAGCCTGACGAGGCAGGGTAGTTTGTGCCCCACGCGTCCGATGATGGCCTGCAAGTCAGCCGCCGAGTAGGTACTATGCTCTGCGTCAAGAAACAGCCAGTCGTAACCGACTTCCGACAATATCTCTGCCGTTTCCGGACAGGAGAGCGTTACCATCGGTGCAATGAGTAGTTCACCTTGCTTCAATCTTAAGCGGAATTTGTGTGACACTTGGAAGTCCCTGGTTAAAAAAAATAAAATTTATGTCATGGATCATTTTTAAGAGAACCGTTTTGAAAACAATTTTAGGGGCGAGATTGTTTCCGGCTCTTACTCCCGGTATTCTGAAATGCAGGTTTTATTTTGATAGTTCCATCCAGATAGCGGGAAGCAGAGCATGTACAAACAAGTTTCTTACTTACGATCATATCTTTTTGTATGTCTGTTTACAGGCCTCATCGTATCTCCACTCTGGGGGAAAGACAAGAAAACCGAGCCGACCAATGCGAAGGAAGCCGCCACGAAAAAGGCAGAGCAGGCGGCGGTTGTGAATAAAAAGTTCGCCGCCTGGAAAGCGAAACTTTCGCCAGAGCAACAAGCGTGGGAGACCATCTTAGAGGAAAATCTGGGTCCGTTTTATCTGCCGCGCTATAAAAAACAAAAGCTGATGGACAAAGTCACTGGCTGGGATTATGTTACTGACGATCCCAAACTGCCTCGTGTCATATTGATCGGCGATTCCGTATCACGGGGCTATACACTCGCCGCCCGAAAGGCGCTGGCTGGTAAAGCCAACGTGCATCGCGCACCGGCAAATTGTGGACCGACGGCAACGGGTCTGAAAAAACTGGATACGTGGCTGGGAAATGGCAACTGGGACGTCATTCATTTCAATTTCGGAATTCATGACCGTCGCACCCCCGCCGCCGATTACGAATCGCGTCTGGAAACCATAGTTGAACGCTTGAAGAAAACAGGCGCCAAAATCGTCTGGGCCAGCAGCACGCCGATTCCTTCAGATTGGAAAGAAGGCCCGAAAATGAAAACAGCGTTGGAAGAAAAGAACGCGATTGCCGCCCGGGTCATGAAAAAACACAATGTCGAGATTGATGATCTATTTAGCTTCATCACCCCGCATCTCACTGAAACGCAAAACCCGAAAGACGTACATTTCAACAGCAAAGGCTACGACATGCTGGGAAAACAGGTGGCGAAGCATCTTGAAGGAACGCTGGGGCAAGGTGAGAAGTAATCAGAATTCTCTCACCTTCACTGGCATTTCTACGAGAGCAGCCAGTATCCGATGCCGACGACTATACAGATTCCGATGAAGACTGAGGCAGCGATCAATGTTTTATTATGATTGCCCTGGGACGTGTATTGGCTAGGAGAGGCGACCCGGAACTGGTAGCTGGAGGCAATCGACAGCGTATTGCCGGGAAACAGAATTTGATCCTGCACCCGCCGACCATCGACTTCAATCCCATTTTTACTGTTGAGGTCCGTGACAACCCAGCCGGTATTTTCAAATTGGAATGCGCAGTGCTCTCCTGAAATGCCGGGGAGATCAAGTTGAATGTCACAATTGGCATTGCGGCCAAGTACGACTCTCTGTTTGAAAATGGGGAAACGCTGTTTGTCATCGAGGGAAATCAACTCAATCGGCTGTAGATTGTCATTGAGCGCGTCGGTGGCCTGTTGTGCCATGAGGTCTGTAGATTCAACAGGCATCACGTGGCGCAGGACACCGCTTTTTGAAATTTCCGATTCACCGCGCGTCAGTCGCTCGATACCATCCGCTTTTTCACGTGCCTGCTCGGCTACACGACTGGCGGTTGCGACTTGAGAGGAAAGTTGTGGTCTGGCGATACTTGACTGGGCAATGGAATTGCGTGCTTTGGCTTGTTGAACGCGCTGCGATACGATTTTGTTGAATTGAAATTTTACCGGTTTCCGTTTGGCAAATGGTTTTATCACCTCCGCGACTTCGGCCATGGACTGAAAGCGGTCTTCGGGCTGCTTAGCCATCATTTTTTCCACAATCGCTACGATTTTCTCAGAGACATTAGGGGCAATTTCTGCGATGGACTGTGGTGAACTATGGCGATGTGCCTTTATTTTCTGTGCGGCTGTTCCTTTGGGAAACGGAAGTTTGCCCGTCAGTAAAAAATACATCGTACCGCCTAGACTGTAAATATCACTACGGATGTCGACAGCCTGACCATCCTGGGTTTGTTCGGGAGCGATATATTCGGGCGTACCAACACAACCATGTCCAAAAATCATCGCCAGTGAAAATTCCGCTTCAGGATTGTCTTCCAGTAATGCCAGACCAAAGTCCAGGACTTTAACAAACCCTTGTGAATCGATAATCAGATTTTCCGGTTTCAAATCCCGGTGTACGATTCCGACCTCATGTGCCTGTTCGAGACCCAGGGCCGCCTGATAAATGACATCACAGGCCTGCATTGCGGATAATGACTTTTGATTGAGCAATACAAGCTCTAGCAGGCTGATTCCTTTCACGAATTCCATTGCGATAAAACAGACGGCACCAGTGTCATCGCAGTTGATCGTTTTGACGACATGCGGATGTAAAATGCGTGCACCAGCGGTTGCTTCAAGTTTGAGCCGAGTAAGCATTCCTCTGTCGTTACGACATTTATCGTTCAACACTTTCAAAGCAACTGGCGCTTGCGTTTCAATATCTTCAGCCAGATACAGGCTGCCCATGCCACCAAATCCGAGAACCTCCAGAACTTTGTAGCGATCAATAAAAAAGCCCCGCTTGCGTCCCGCAAGGAGACGTTCACCTTGATAGCGAGTCAATATTTTCTCTGTCACCAGTTTTTGGGCCAGCTCTTTGGAAGAAGCGACATCTTCCAGATTGAATTTTTCAGTGACGGCGCGAACTTCCTCCGGGGAGAGTAGATTGCTCTCCTTTAATAATTCCAGAAAAGATTCAATGTCAAGCGGCTTAGACATACACACACTGCTGTGAGAATTGATACTAGTAGTAGAACTGATTATATACATGTATTATTTGTTATGGTAGCAGTTTCGAAACAGTTCATTGAATCAAAGCCAATCAAATTCCCGTTCCGTAAATTCAGGTTTCAGAACCTGTTGCTGCACTCTGCTAATAGGCATCAATCCTTCTAAGTCGATCTATTTGTTTGTGGAAATGATCGTTTTCCTTCAATGAGGTCTGTTTCTTTCAGCACTCCTTTTCTTGACAGGAGTCTCTTGTTTCGGGTATATTGGATAAAAATATCCGATAACAAGTTTAAGTGTAACAGGGAGAGTTGACAACCATGTTTTTGAACTCGAATCTGTCGCGTCTCGCTTTCGTGACGCTCATTGTTTCCGGGTTCTTTGCGGCCTCCGGGTTCGCAGAAGAACGCGTCAAAGAAGACAAGGTTTCTAAAAAGGAAGCGACGGCTCGCGCTACTCAGAAAGTCGATCAGAAACCGGTGTCCGTCAAAGAGGCACGTGGTCAGGCGCGCTTGTTACATGAGGTATTGCATTCCACGTTGCTCATCGTACATCGTAAATACTATCGCGAGGATGAAAAGCTGCCGATTCCCTCTAGCGTCCTCGATGATGTGTTCGAAGAAATGCAGCAGAATCGGAACATCAAATTCCGTTGGATTTCTGTCAATGCAGAGGCTATGAATATTGACCATGAGCCCAAAACCAAGTTTGAAAAAAGTGCTGCGGAAGCGCTTTCCTCAGGTAAAAAAGAATTTGAGCAAGTAGAGAAAGGGACCTATCGCCATGTAGGGGCGATCCGCCTGCCTTCACAATGTCTCAAGTGCCACATGCCCAACCGACGTAGTACCGATACTCGCTTTGCCGGTTTGATTATTTCTCTGCCTGTCAGTGAAAAGTAGCAGGCCTTAAACACCAAACCAGAAACATCAAATCAGTCTCATTTGGTCATCTGGTAGTTCAGCGTAAATTGATGCTGATCGCGTTCCGGGACGATGCTGGTTTTCTCACACAATTTTTTGGTGATTGGGTTCCAGGTGCGAACTTCGATTTGGTTTTGTTTTGGAATAAATCGCATCAGGCGAAAGCCCTTAGATCCGTAATCGGAAAGTAGTTCATGAACTGAGTTGCCCTGTTGACCTTTGACTGTCTGATGCAGGGCCTGTGTGCGGCTTTGATCGCCGCTGCAGATCAGGAACAGGTTTTTGTGCTTGTTGAAGCATTTCTCCCACATTTGCTGAGACGTATTCCCTTTAGAACCATGACATTTTTTCCAGGTCATGCGCCCTTTTGGAGCATCAAAGTAATCACGGGGATCTTTGGGACGATGGAGTGGTCCCAGACCCATATGGGTAGTAACAATGGCTCTGCGATTGGCATGTTGTTCGAGAACTTTATCGGCCCAGGCTAAAACAGAGTCAGGGGCATTGCACTCCAGGTGCACGATAATAAAGTCCATGTCGGCGGCTGAAAATAATTGAAAGCTGTTAGCGTTATTGCCAGAGATTTCAGGCTTGCCGCCCGGAGATTCATAGCAGCCTCCATACCAATCGAACTTAGTGAACCGTGATTTCGGAAAGTATTTTTGAAACAGCGAGGAGTCACCATGATTGATCATGTCATGATTCCCCACGCTAATCCCGTAAGGGACTTTGCCATGTAACTTGTTCATACATTTCTGGGCAACTGACCATTGTTCGTCGTTATTGATATCAACAATATCGCCTACGTGACTGACGAAGACAATCCGCTGACGATCCATTTCATCGACGATGCAATCGGTGATCGCTTCAAAAACCGGATTGGCTGTCGTTGCCTGCAACTGTGTCTTTCGCCCTGTTCCTTTGCCTTTATAATGTTGTGTATCGGGAATGACGGCGAGGCTAAAGGTTCCCTCTTCTGCCGGGGGAAGTTCATCGGCAGAAACAGGAAAAGCAGAAACAGCGATGGCAAGAAGAGCGGAGAATATTTTTGAGAAATTCATTTTAGTATGATTCCTGAATCAAAGCGATCATAACAATTTATTCGTTTGGCACGTTCTAAAATCCAAACTGCATTAGCGAAACCATTAGCTCGATTTTTCATTCCGATTGTCGTTAACGACATGTGAGAAAAGGTGAGCCGTTTAAAAATCGTTATTATGGCATTCGTACTATTGAGTTTACTGATATTGGCTAAGGTTGCAATCACTTCAACGGTTGTCTGCAGATCTTATGCGAATTCCAATACAATTTCTATTAAAATTCTGTATCATGAACTTGAGTAGAGTTACTGGTTGAGGTCAGGGTTTTCGTTTTCAATTTGGTGTTGGGAATCATTTCATGAGTGGGATTATTGGCCATACGATGTATGCGATTCTGGCGGGAAAGGCGGCTGCTCAGAAAAAGTTGCCTGTCATGTCTGTGATAAATCAGCATTATGCCAGTTATCTTGCTGGTGCGTATCTAGGCTGTGATATTCAGATCATGCCGGAAGCCATTTGCATCGATACTGGTCAGGAAGTCGGTTTTGGGACAGCGCCATTGGGAAAAAGTCCGTTGACAGGCGGAGAAGTCAAACCGTGGACTCTGAAATTTGGTTCCCGGGAATATCGTCCTCGAGAGATCCATCGTCTGTTTTATGGCCGTGCGCATGTGGTATTTGGCTGGACGCCGGCTGAGCGAAAACAGACTCTCCCCTGGGATCATTTGCCTGACTACGCCGCGATGGTTTTTCAGGATGCAAAAGACTTATATGGTCCGGGCGAACGCAAGCTGGCGTATCTGTTTGGCTGGCTGGCTCATATTGTAGGAGACAGCTTGATTAAATCGGTTCAGCCGGGCATTACGCTCGATTTGCTGGGAGGCAAATACACACCTGCCAACCGGCCCATTCAGGATTTAGTGACCTTTCACGAGATCGGACGTAAAGAGTTGCATCTTGACTGGGCGCATCTTCTGGCCGATCTGGCGGAGACGCCCCTCGAGCCGGTGCAGTTACATTATATGCGTGTCGGTCAGCCGCGAGGTCTGTTGGCGGCTGACTTTCCCGATGCCTGGGCGCCTCAGCATGAGCCACTTTTGTTGCGTGTTCTGGCAGAGAATCGCCGTTATCAAAAAATTCGCAATCCGCGGCTCATCAAAAAATATGTGCTGAAACAGTCGGGAACCAGTTGGCGATGCGACGAAGAACTCAGTCGTATCACCGGCGGACTCAGTTATGCAGAAATGGTGGAAGCGGCGGACAAAGCAAATCTCCGCCATGCCTTATGGGATATGGGTGAAGCAATTGCCAGCTTGTTCGAGCAGGTGATTGAACGCGTACCTGACCTGCAAAATCTGCCCGATACGACAGATCCTACATGGGATGAGATCACAGCGCGCTGGAAGATAAAGTAAGACGTCCGAGTCTCGTTTCCTGATTGAACATCCTGTGAGCAGTCAGATTAATAATTCAAACTGCGTCTCAGTTTATTGGTTCGCGGTCTTTTTTTTGTTCGCTTCGTATTTGGCGATCCATTTTTTCGGATCTGCATCGAAGGCTTTGCGACAACCGCTGCAGCAGACCCAGAAGGATTTACCCTGGTATGTGACTTGCGAAGTTCCCAAACCACCTGAGATGACACAGGTTTTGGAGCCATAATCGGAATCACTTTTGGCAAAGGAAGTTCCCTTACGTCGGGTACTGATCGTATCAAAGCGAGCGTAACTTTCGCCTCTTAGATCATAAAGTTCAAATAGGTAGCGGTTATTGTTCTGCTGGTTGAGAATAATTTGTGCGCGTTTCTTTTCGTTAGCGGGTTCAACCAATGAGAGACTGAGTTTATAGGTAGTATGCATAATATTGGGATTATCATCTCCGGGTACTTTTTTCAGAGGCACAGAAAAAGTGCCTTCATAAATTCGTTTCTGCCCCGCTTTGTTGGTGAGCGTTAATTGATACATTTGCTTGTCTGTCAGATAGGTCAAACGAGCATTTTCATAATAGCGGCTTTTATCAGCTTTCATGACCAGTGCCGGTTGAGCGGGATTACTTTGCAGATCCCAGACCCAACCTAATGTTTCTACAGAACTGAAGCCACCAATTTTTTTATTTGTGACGCCACCCCAGTCTCCAAGCATAATTTGAAGTGGTTTGAGTGCCTCAAGAACATTATCGAATTTCTGTTCATCTGGTAGATCTGTCTTGTTGGCGGTAGGGGACGTACTACCGCCTAGCGTAATGGGCTGAAATTTTCGGATTGGTTTTTTTGTTTTTGATTCACTGGCCAGTTCCTCGTTCGCGTCGATGGTACTTTCAGATCCCAGATCAACGCTGCCACCCAGATTAACGTTGACTTTTTCTGTTTCCGGGGAATCGGAGCTACAACTCATGCAGAAGGTCAGGGGTAAAAGCCAGACGAATGCAAAAACAGTGTGTCTTAAATACATGAAATATCGCTCCCGAACATGGAACAGGTTTGCGTTTAAATACGCATTTGGTTTTACTGGTAAAACAGGAATCTTTCGTTGTTGGAACAGTATAACAGTCTGTTCACGTTTTTGTCACTTTGAATTCGGTTCTGATAAAATTTCTGCATTCCTGTAGCGGTCCTTTGTGTCTCGTCTGGATCGAGAGTACAATCGTTCGCTTAACGCTTATCTATGAGTATTTCGTTTAGAAGTGAGGGCCGTGCCATGAGTACCGCACCATCGAACGACACAGAATCAATGGAAGTTGATCCTGTCTTTTTAAACTCGAAACGTGAAGCCTGGATTATCCTGGGTTTGTGGGTCGCCGCCATATTATGGTCGGTCCCATATTGTTACATGAATGGGTTTCAGTCCGGTATGAATGCCGAGACGATAGAAACTACGCTTGGAATTCCCAGTTGGGTTTTCTGGGGAATCGCATTTCCCTGGTTCGTAGCAGACATCTTTACAATCTGGTTTTGCCTGTTTTACATGAAAGAAGACGACCTTGGCGTCGCTCATGAAGGTGAAGATCTCGCAGAAGAAATTGCCGAGATGCAAGCAAAGGACGCGACAGCCGGGGGGAATGAATCTTGAACTTGCTAATCAACACGAAACTACCAGTCATATTTGCCGAAGGTGGTTCTGATGCGGCACTGGTCTCATTCTTAATCTATACCGCTGCCGTGTTTGTGCTAGCTGCGATGTCAAATCGCCTACTGAAAAGTAAAAGCTTTCTAAGCGAATACTTTCTGGGAAGCCGTGGATTGGGAGTTTGGGCATTTGCATTGACTTTCGCCGCCACGAGCAGTTCCGGAGGCAGCTTTACCGGCTTTCCCTCCAAAATTTATACGCATGGCTGGATTCTCGCGCTGTGGATCGGAAGTTATATGGTCGTGCCGATCTGTACAATGGGTTTCATTGGCAAGCGGCTCAATCAAGTGGCGCGACGCTCTGGCTCGATTACCGTGCCTGACGTGATACGCGATCGATTTCATAGCCCTCTGCTCGGCCTGATGGCAGTTTCCCTGATTGTCTTTTTTATGTCGTTCAATCTGGTGGCCCAATTCAAAGCGGGTAGCTTGATTTTGCAGACACTTCTGGAAGGCGTTTCCGTGTTTGAAAGTACGGCAGACGGATTAGCTCAGGCGGTGGCTGGCATACCACTGCTTTCAACTGCTGAGAGCCCCGAATATCTGCTGTGTCTGCTCGTTTTTGGTATCGCAGTGATTCTTTATACAACCTATGGCGGCTTTCATGCTGTGGTCTGGACTGATGTGATGCAGGGCATTGTGATGGTCCTGGGTGTGATCATCATGTTACCTCTGGCAATTTCTCAGGCGGGAGGCTTGGAAAACACCACCAGGTTGATGGCGAAAATGACGCCGCCGCGAGTCTCAGCACCGGATAAAGGGGGAATCACACTCACGCTGAATAAGCCGCGTGAGGAGATCCTGAGAATTGATACGGGAACCTGGATCACAGACGAACCGATTCCCGGCCAAAAAGTACCACTCTTATTTCGTGTCACGAAATCAACGATTATTCCCGCGGGCAAGACGTCGATCAATGAAGTTAAGGTACTGCAACTTACGACGCTGGAGGACATTCAGAGGATTCTCGGTCGAAGAGAAAGTGAGAAGTTTCTGGATGATGTGAGTGTTTCGAATATTGATTTGAAAGCTTACGCCTATGGGGAAGAGGGAAGCCAACAGGGTGCCTATGTCTCTGGACCCGGCCCCAGTCCGAGCAGTTCCAATGGTTTCCTGCCTTTTAGTCTAGCGATCTCCTTTTTCTTCATGTGGGCAATTTCGGGAACGGGCCAACCTGCGAATATGGTTCGGTTAATGGCCTTTCGCGATACCAAAACGCTGCAACGTTCGATCTGTACCGTCGCCATCTATTACACATTGATTTACTTTCCGTTGGTGATTATTTTCTGTTGTGCACGCGTTCTGTTACCAGGCATGGAAGGCGAATCGGATAGTATTATGCCGAAGATGGCTGTCTTCTTGACAGAGAATATCGGCATGGGCTGGCTGGCAGGTCTGCTGGTGGCGGCTCCCTTTGCAGCCGTGATGTCGACCGTGGATAGTTTTCTGCTGCTGATTTCTTCCGCCTGGGTTCGCGATGTTTATCAGCGTAATATCAACCCAAAAGCGAGCGAGAAGACAATGAAGCTTTTGAGCTATCTGGCGACGTTTGTAGTGGGAACTGCTGCGATGCTTGTGGCAGTTAATCCGCCCAAATTCTTGCAGGATATCATAGTTTATGTAGGCAGTGGGTTAGCAGCCAGTTTTCTGGCACCGATTGTCTATGGTCTTTACTGGCGACGTGTCAATGCAGCGGGTGCAATGGGAGCGATGATCGGAGGCTTCTCGGTGCATCTTGCGATGTATGTTACCGGATATTTTGTGAATGGCAGTTTCTTCAGGCCTTATCAGTTGTTTAACTTTGATCCGATTATCATTGGCCTGTTTGTTTCATTCATTTCCGGTTTTGTTGTAACGAAGCTGACGGCTCCGCCTTCGGATGAATTAGTACAAAAATATTTTTACATAAACAAAGCCAATTCCTGATTCTGGCTTATTCACTTAATCACTTGACCATCAGAGGATCATGCTATGGAATATATTGACGCACATTCGCATGTCTGGACTCCTGATATTAAAAAATATCCGTTGGCTCCGGGACGCAAAGTCTCTGAGATGCAGCCACCCAGTTTTACCGCGGAACAATTGCAGGCGCAGATGATGCCTGTCGGCGTAAATCGGGTTGTGCTGATTCAAATGTCGTTTTATGGATTTGATAACAGCTATATGTTGGATTGCATGGCTCAATATCCGGGCATGTTTTCGGGTGTGGCTGTGATCAACCAGAATGGTGACAATCCGACACCGGAAATGCAGTCTTTGAAAAAGAAAGGCGTGCGTGGATTCCGAATTGCTCCTAAAACCAAAAAAGTCGACGAGTGGCTGGATGGGGAATGTATGGAACAAATGTGGAAAACGGGTGCCAAAGAAGAGATGGCCATGTGCTGCCTGATGGATGCCGCCTATTTGCCGGCTTTAGACAAGATGTGTCAAAAACATCGGGACACCACCGTTGTGATTGATCATATTGCCCGGATAGGCGTCTCAGGTAAAATCGATCCTGCAGAAGTTGATATGTTATGTAAGATGTCAAAGCATCCGAATGTGTATGTCAAAGTTTCCGCGTTTTATGCGTTGGGAAAAAAGAAGATGCCTTATCATGATCTGGCTTCCCTGATCAAAAAAGTATATCAGGCGTTTGGTGCCAATCGACTGATGTGGGCCACGGATTGCCCTTATCAGGTACAAGGCGATCATACCTATAAAGCGTCTATCGATTTGATTCAGAATGGTTTGCCGTTTCTTTCCGAGAATGATAAAAACTGGATTTTGGAAAAGACGGCAGAAAAAGTATTCTTCCAGGGCATTTAATAGAAAATTGTTTCAGGTCCTCCTCATGGATGCATGTTATCAGATAGACGATACGAGTCAGATTATTTCGCCGGGCATGATTATCTTCAAGGAGCTACTTGAAGACAATTTACGGAAGATGATCGAAATCGTCGGCGATACCAGCCGATTGCGACCGCATTGCAAAACTCACAAAATGCGCGAAGTGATTGAGTTAGAGCTTTCACTGGGAATTGAGAAACATAAAGCGGCAACATTCCCTGAAGCAGAAATGCTGGCTGAAGTGGGAGTGAAAGATATTTGTCTGGCCTACAACATGGTGGGCCCGAATATCGCAAGGGCTGTCGAATTTCGAAAACGCTGGCCCACGGTTTCCATTCAGGTTACCGCCGATCATCCACTGCCCATTGAGCAGTTAGGCGAGGCTATGTCTGCTGCCGGTGTTGAGATCGAAGTGCTACTCGATTTGAACACGGGACAGAATCGAACGGGTCTGCAACCGGAAGAAGCCGCCGTTGAATTGTATCAGATGATTGCGAATACCCCGGGTTTAATTGCCGCCGGTTTGCACGTCTATGATGGCCAGAATCATCAGATTGATTTTCAGGAACGCGAAGCCGCCGTGCGGGCTGTCTGGGAAAATGTGTCCCGCCTGCGCGATCAATTGATTACCGAAGGCTTGTCAGTGCCGCGGATTGTGGCAGGAGCAACGGGATCGTTTCCGATTTTTGCCGGTTTTGATGATCCGGATATTGAAGTCTGCCCGGGAACCTGCGTATTGCATGATGTGGGTTATGGGGAATTATTTCCCGACTTGAACTTCACTCCCGCGGCTCTGGTATTAACGCGTGTGATCAGTCGTCCGGACGCGAATCGAATCACATTGGATTTAGGATATAAGGCGATTGCTTCTGATCCGGCGATGGAAAATCGCTGTTCCTTTCCTGATCTGCCGGATGCGAAAGCCGTCCTGCAGAATGAAGAGCATCTGGTTGTCATGACTCAGCGTGCCAGCGAATTTCAGCCCGGAGATGAATTACTGGCCATTCCCCGTCACGTCTGCCCGACATCGGCGTTACACAAGTCGGTCACGATTGTCAGTGATGGACGTGTAGTAGACCATTGGAATGTTGCAGCTCGAGATCGCTTTATCTCAATTTGATCTCTGAAAGTCAGGCAACCTCATTATTCCATCTAGATAGCAAGGCGTGGATTGTTTCTCCTCGAAATCGAGTATCAGCATGTCAGACTTACGACAACAAACGGGAATCCCTCAACTGGATGAAATGCTTTCGGGTGGTTTATTGCCCGGCAAGTTGACTGTCGTGTTAGGGGCCACCGGCATTGGTAAGACTCAGCTGGGACTGCAATACGCGCGGGCAGGTCTTCAACAAGAAGGGCAGACCGGTATTCTATTTGATATGGCAACACGCGGCGATTCTCAAAGCCATAGTGAGTATGCCGAGCGATTGTTTCAGTGGAAGATTCGGGAACAGAGGGTCGATCTACCCTTCGATCTGGAACAGATCTGGGATTCAGGTCAGGCGCGGAAAGATTATCAACACCTGTTTCGACAAAGTGGACGCCGAGTGACCCGACGAGATATGGAATTGGATGAGTGGAAAGAATGGAAGCTGGAATTTGTTAAAAAACTGGACGCGGCGATTGCCTATTTTTATTCCAATTTTGTGCATGGCGTGAGACGCACAGTCATTGATGGGATTGAACCTTCGGAACGAGCCAGTGAATCTTTTCAGTTTCATGCCTTTGAATACGTTTACCATCAGATCCTGCGGAAAGAATGTGATTGGGTTGCCCGCGATCTGTTTCGCGCTCAGTTTCGTAAAAATCAAGAGCAGATAAACCAGCATCGATATGATTTCCAGGAGATCGGCTGTCTGTTATTGCTGACAACGCATGAAGTGATGCTTGACGATCTAATTCAACGTCCCATTGAAAGTGGTGACGTTTTATCTAATGCGAATACGATTATCCTGATGGGAAAAATTCGCGAGGAAAACCGAATGAGTCGTGCTCTGCACATTGCAAAACATCGCGGCAGTGCCGTCGATGAGGCAATTGTACCATTCGCAATCCAGGAATCTGGTATTGAGCTTCTTACCTGATCCCGCTGCTGGGATCGATCAGGAGGTGTTTCCATGTAGTGGAATTGCTGTCTGATCTCATCATAACATATCTGATCGTTATTATTGGCACGGTCTGATTTAAGATCTTAAAAACTGAATTTCTAATTCCAGTTTAAATCTGTCACTTCTTTTTCTTCAAGATAGGTTTGCCTGCAGGCACCGTGGTAATTCAACCCTGATTAAGGGTTTTCCAGCCAACACAGGTAGAAAAAAAAGAAGGGCCGTCATGTTAGTAGAGAATCGTGTAGACCAAATTGATCTTGCTGATGAATTCGTACAACGTTTGGATCGTTTACATTCTGCTCCCAAAGTGGCACAACAGGTTCTGCAGATCACGCGGGATCCCCGTAGCAATATCGATGATCTTGTAAGATGTATCGAACATGATCCAGGGCTGGCTGCCAAGATTTTACAGGTAGTTAACTCAGCCAAGTATGGAGTTTCACGGCAGATTACGAGTATCAAGCACGCGGTTTCCTATCTGGGAAAAGAGACCATTCGGATGTTGACGATCAGCTTTTCGATGGTCGAGTCACTGACGAAGGAAAGTAAAGGCCGAATTTTTGTCGATTATTGGCAGCGCGCATTAACGATCGCTTCGATTTCCTCGCATCTCGCCGGGCATCATAAGCGTTTGAAAAAAGATGAAGCGTATACAGCGGGCCTCCTGGCAGATGTGGGGATATTGGTTTTTTCACAAGTCGATCGAGATGAATACAGTCTGATTTATGAAAGCCACCCACATGGAGAAGCACTGATCAACGGGGAACATAAGTTCTTTGGTTTTGATCATGCGCTATTGGGGGCACGTCTGCTCAATCATTGGGATATTCCACAGGAGATCGTGACAGCCGTTGAAAATCATCATGGCACGGGACAACATGGTTGTCCATTGGGTGTTGCATTACGAACAGGCAGCCTGCTGGCTGGCTCATTATGGAACTGTTCTTCAGATGAGTATCTGGAAGCAGAAGAGATTCTGATTTCTTTTTTCGATCTCAGTGTCGAGCAAATTGAAACGATGATTGAAGCATGCAAGCAGGATATTGCCGAGAGTGCTGAGTTTTTCGGAGTGAACCTGGAAGGTTAATCGGAAATTAGCGTTTCTTTTTTTTCTTTGCTGTTTCCTCTTCGTAAGTTCGTTTAATCTCTTGAATCAATTGCTTTTCCGTATAAATGCGGTTGGTGGGTTTATTGAATCCCTTTCCCGTCTTCGTTTTGGAGAGATATTTCCCGAGATTCTTTCCACCTTTCGTGGTCGTCATATATTCGATCATCAGATTACCGCCGGGCGAATTGATAAATTCCTTGATGCGCCGTTTTCCGTATGGCATCGCCAGAATATGATCCAGACGATCATAACCTCCCGGCAACCGGGAGATTTTCCGCATAAACTTGATTCCCTTACCCGTCTTCAGTTGAGCGGCCAAAAAATCAGATTCTGAATGGAGACGACTCAGGATTTTTTGTTCTGATTTCACGCTCCAACCTGCCTTCTGAAGTTGCCTGAATAAGGGCTTCATTTGATTGCGGGTAATCAAATCTCCCGATTGATACTGCTTGAAGCCTTGAAAATACTCCTGAGTGATTTTTAACACTTCTTCCAGTGTGGGAAGTTTGGGCTGTGTTTTGGTTTCAGGGATGATCTCTGGTAAGGGAGCTCCCTCTTTCGGTTCCGCTGAGAACACCTGTGAAGAAATAAACAGGGTTATGAACAGGATCCCGCTGAAAGAGTGAGTGGAAA
>NZ_CALEMX010000569.1 GCF_937910335.1 uncultured Gimesia sp.
TCCCAAGCATTGATGATTGTGACAGCCTGTTTGCTGGCCTCTCCTATATTCGCAGTTTCCGCTAAGGCACAGTTTGATGACCTGCTGAAAAGAATTCCCTCAAGTGCAAACTCGCTGGTTGTGATTGATGTTACTGCGATGCATGCCAGCCCATTGGCAAGAAAAGATGGGTGGCTCAAAAAACATGAAGCGGCTTATGTGGAACGTCCCATCTATCTGCCACCGGAGGCAGATAAAATAATTCTTGCAGCACAAATCAACATGTCGAAAGAATTAAGAGAAAACTGGGAATTAGCTGTCATGGATCTGAAAGAGCCCATTCCCATGCGTTCGATCGCTCGGGCAGAGGGGGGATATGTTGATTCGATTAATGGCTTACACGCTGCGTGGACTCCCAGTGATGCTTACTTTGTAAGGCTGAATACATCTGTGATGGGAGTGATGCATCCTGCGAATCGACAGGCTGTCTCTCGCTGGGCGGAATTTGGAAGAAATAGCACCAGCTCGGTTGTGTCACCTTATTTAAAACAGGCGACAAAACGTGTCCGATCCGGCGGTCCTCAAATCGCGATGGCAATCGATCTGGATGACATCGCTTTACCTCATCAACTTCAGGAAAGTCTCGAACAATCAGAGGTTCTTAAAGGAAACAAATCCAAAATAAAAGAACTGTTTGATCTCATCAGTGGGATTCAAGGCGCAACGTTTACGGTTAAAGTCGGCAGCAAAGCTGAGGGTGAATTACGGATCGATTTCGATTCGGATACGGCAAAATTCTCCAACTTTGCCAAACCTCTGGTTTTGGAAGTCCTCGGCAAATTTGGAGCATACGTGGATGACCTGGAAAAATGGAAATCTGAATTGCAGGGAAAATCGATTATTCTAAACGGTCCTCTTTCTAATGATGGCATGCGTCGCGTGTTTAGTATCCTGGAAATTCCCACGACGAAGTTCAGCGAACTCAAGGACAAAGATCTTAGTCCCGGTAGCCCGGAGGTCGTAGCCAAGGCCTCGTTGACTTATTTCAAATCGGTAACGGTCCTCACTGATGACTTACGAAAATATCTCAAATCGAATAAGGATAATCATAGCGTTTACAATGAACGTTATGCACGCAAAATAGACCGGCTTCCCATCCTGAATGTCGATGAAGATTTACTCAACTATGGTTCCCAGGTTGCTGAAACTCTACGTAGCATTTCTCTGGCGAAGAGGGGGGCTGGAACCCGATCTGGCGTTCGTAACTCCAGTCTTTATGGGAATTACAACTACAACTATGATTCTAACAACAATTATTACAGTAGTCGTTCTAATGCCAGTGTGAAGATTCAGAACCGGACCGAAGAGCAGGCGAGGGCAACAGGTGTTCGGTTCACGAGCTGGAAAGAAATTGAGGATGCTACGGCAGCAATTCGTAGAGAGATGACCAAGCGTTATCAGATTGAATTTTAGAGATCAATCAGATCTTAAAAATCTTCCCTTTGTGAATCTGCAGATCAATTGAATGTGTAGGCGCGAAAGTCTCAGTGCATTTGGAGCATTAGACTGGGGCCAGGTTGACTGTTGCGTCTCCAAAGCCATTTGAATCATGTCCAAGAGAATGAAAGGCGCACTGGTGAAAATGGATGCGCTCTAGCGACAGGAACGTGTGTGGGCGGCGCTATCCTGTGCCAATATTTTCTTTGGTTCTTGTGGATCTTCTGAATCTATTCGAAGCAGGATCTCATCTCCGTCTATATCGACTACAGTTAAAAACTGATCGTCCACCTGAATTGTATCACCAATGGAAAGTTCCATTTCAGTCTTTCGGGTTACCAGGTCTGCCACGTATGAGCCTTTCATCGAGAAACAGTGGTAAATCTCTTAATAGCAGTCATTGTGTTAAGAAACAGGGGATGTGTACTTATGTGCTCAACGACTGCTTGATCATTCAAGAGAGGGGAGATTAACAGGAGTTCCCATTTATGGCAATTGAAACCTTTGAAGTGGTTCGATTCTCTGAAAAAACGTGATACAGCTTAGAGATTTCAGCAAAAATAAATCGTAGAGATTATAGTTGCAATTGAGGGGTTTCGTCGTTTACGATTGTTAAGGCAGCTATCTCTCCTTTTTCTCTATCTTGTTTGCTGGTATTACTTTTCACCGATTATGTCTTTGCAAGAAGTTTCATCAACGGCAACTCTGTTACCGATCGAGTTTACGCCCCTTTTAAAGCGTACCCGATGGGGGGGAGAACGTCTGGGAACGCAGTTGCATAAATTAATCGGTGTTGAGGGAGATTTTGGTGAAAGCTGGGAGTTATCTGACCATCCTCAGGCTCCGACCCTGATCGCTGGTGGCGCGTATGCAGAGTGGACGTTGTCACAGTTAATTCAAAAGAATCCCAGCGCTTTGTATGGAGCAGGGACTTTTTATGAGACGTTTCCCCTGTTGATCAAGTTTATCGATGCTACTGACCGACTTTCTCTGCAGGTGCATCCGGGCGAATCAGATCTGGGAAAATTTGACGCGACCTACTCTGGAAAGTCTGAAGCCTGGGTGATTCTTGATGCCGTTGAGGGCAGCCGCATTTTTGCGGGCTTGAAAGCAGGTGTGAATGAATCCCAACTCCGGGAACATCTGGAACAGGGATCAGTCGAAGAATGTCTGCATAGTTATCGGGTTCAGCGGGGGGATGCTGTCTATATTCCTGCAGGAACATTGCATGCCATTGGTGAAGGAATCCTATTGGCGGAAGTCCAGCAAACCAGTGATCTTACATTCCGTTTATTTGACTGGGGTCGTCTGGATCAATCAGGGAATCCTCGTCCCTTGCATGTTGCGAAGGCGTTAGATTGCATCAATTTTGAAAGAGGGCCGGTGGGGCTGCTCCAACCTCAGTTACTTGCCAGTGGCGAACATCAAATTGAAGAACTGCTGGAGTCTGAGTATTTTTCAATCCGCCGTCATCACACCCGGGAATCCATTTCACTCGCGTCGCCGAATCAGGCACAGATTTTGATTGTTCTGGAAGGAACAGGTCAATTAGACTGTGGTGCAGAAACATTCGAAATGCTGGAAGGAAAGATTCTTTTAATACCGGCGGCGACTTCCGATTGTCAGATTCACGTAGATGGTGAGATTACGTTTCTGGAAGTGATGCCGACATAATCTTTCGAGAACTCAGAGCTCAGCTCTGAGTTCACTTTCAAGGTTCGCAATTAGGATCGGGTCGCTATTCTCTGTTTATAAGTGGTTTGAACGCTTAGACGCGTTGATATCTTTTGTAGCCTTCCAGTTCAAACTGATGAAGCGTGCTTTCCAATTGTTTTTTGATTTCCTGTAATCGTTCCGGATCTTCAATTTTCCGTCCCTGCTCGTCAATCACATAAAATACATCAACGACCTGATCTAGGTGTGTTGATATTTTTGCCATAACGACAGAAAGTCCCATGCGGCTGATCGCTCTTGAAACGATATAGAGCAGGCCAATCCGATCGTGCGCAATCACATCGATAATCGTGCAGCGTTTGGATGATTGATTATCGATTTCAACACGACCCAGATCAAATTCACCACTGAGGCTGGCCGATTCCTGAAAACGCTGGTTATTTAAAAACATGGTTTTCGCATCGGTTTCGCCGAGGACTGCTTTACTGATTTCCTTTTCCATTTTCTTGACTCGGGTGCGCGGGACCTTGTCAGTATAATCATTGTCGATGACTCGAAAACTGTCGACCACACCACCTGAAGCGCTGGTTGTAATCTGGGCTGATATAATATCCATTCGTTTGGCAGTAAATACGCTGACCATTCTATGAAAGCAGGATTGTGCATACATCGCTTGCGCAATCACATGATAGTTCACCGTACCTGTCTCTGGATCAAATTCTCCCTCCACAACAATCTGATCAGAGGGCAGGTCTCGTAAAATTTTGATATCGTCAGCGATCCGTGCGGAGGACGTGACCAGTAGATAATGAGGTGAGAATGAATTAAATAGTTCTGTGAACCAGACTTCTGTTTCTTGCTCATTACCCTGGATCTGTGGCAATTCCAGATGGTCTCGTACTCTTTGTTTGACACGTGCGACTCGCTGGTCTCGCTGATAGCGTGAATGTTTCCCGCCTAGCAGGAGCATCGTTCGTTCGTATAAATCCGCGAGCAATTCCGATTTCCAGTCAGTAAAAACGCCAGGGCCGACTGCAGTAATATCGGCGGCTGTCAAAACATAAAGCATGCGCAACTTTTCCGGGCTGCCCACTTTTTGACTGAATGCGAACAGGATGTCTGGATCTGAAATATCTCGACGAAAGGCCAGATGAGCCATTGTTAAATGTTCCAATACCAGAAATACCAGTAATTTCTGTTCTTCCTCCTTCATTCCGAATCGCACTGCTGTTTCGGCGGCGATCATCGCACCTACTTTGCTATGGTCTTCGCCATATCCTTTACCGATATCGTGCAGCAGAATGGCCAGATTCAGAATATCTTTCTTTTCAATGCTTCGATAGGAACTCCCCAGTTTGGTGTCATCTAAGGGAAAGTCTTCCGATGCTTCAATTGCACGAAATGTGTGTTCGTCGACCGTGTAGCTGTGATACTGATTGAATTGCAGTAAACAGTAGGCATGTTTCATATAGGGGATCAGTAAATTTAAGATCCCCGTTTCTGACATAGTTCTTAAAGTCGGTCCCAGGTTATTACTTCGGTCCAGGATGGCGCGAAAGAGGTCTATGGACCTGTTGGAAACAGTGGGAGGCAGTTTCAAGGCTGACTCTCTGATGGCGTCGAGAAGATCGGGGGAGATAGAGATGGCATAGAGTGAAGCTGTGTCGAAGAGTTTAAGTATTTCCTCAAGGCTACTGCAGACCTGAGCCAGGTATCTGGGGGCGACATCAAGGTGATCGGGTGCAATTTTGAGAATCGAATCGGAGCGGTGTGTCATTAAAAAATCATAAACTCTCGATAGAAATGGCTGAGGTCGATGTGCTTTAATGAAACGTTCTGTGATTTCTGCAACGGCTTTACTGTGTTGGAAATATTCCTGCATCAATAACTCTACGGGGCGTTGTCCGTTCGTGCCTTCAATTTGTCGCTGTTCTGCCATCCAGAGTTGTGTGTCTTTTGTAAACAAGTCCTGTTGTCTACCCGCTTCGAAATGTAGTTGAATGCGTACTTTGAGCAGATAGTCGCGGGCATTTTTCAAAGTTCGAACATCGCGACTATTAATGCGGGCATCTAACCGGAGCATATCGAGATTCGCCGTTCCGTAACGTGCGAAACCCAGCCACCGTAATAGATGAATATCTCTTAGTCCTCCGGGCGAGCGTTTGATATCGGGCTCCAGTTGCATAACCGCCCCGCCATGTAGTTTACGCTCTTCCCAGCGTGCTGTCACGCATTGTTCAAAAAATAAACGTCTACGAAATAAAATGACATGTCGATAAAAGGCTTTGATGAGTTGCTCGGGAAGATGTTCATCTCCCCAGATCGAACGGGCTTCGATCATCGCCGTGGCAAATTCCGGTTGGGTGCGTGCCATCTTGACCGAGTCAACAATGGTTCGCACGCTATGCCCCAGTTTTAATCCTGCATCCCAGCAACTGCGTACGATCTCGCCGACAAATTCCGAGAATTCGTTGACGACTTGTCCGCGATAAAGAAACAGCAAGTCGACATCGGAGTAGGGCGCCATTAATCCGCGTCCTGAGCCGCCAATTACGAGGATCGAGCTATGCTGACTCAGCAGTTTTTGTTGTGCTTGTGGGAGTTGATGTAATTGATCCTGTATGATTTGCAGAAGCAACTGTTCGATGGATTCCGCGATCGCTGTTGCAATTTGTAATCCACTGGCGCCGTTTTGCAACAAATTCTGGCCGCGTTGTCTGGCTTGTTCCACCTGCGTACGATAAACAGCAAACTGTTGAGCGGAGCAGGGGGGAGGAGAGTCTGACATCATGAGAACCAGGCTGTAACAAAAAGAAAAGATAGTTGCCCGGGTTTATGACAGCAAACCTTAGAGGGAAGCGATCATAGAATTAAACGGCTTCCGAACCGGTCTCACCCGTGCGAATTCGAATGACTTCATCCAGATCCGTGATAAAAATTTTCCCGTCGCCAATTTGGCCTGTGCGAGAAACTTGTGTGATCGTTTCGACAGTCTTTTGGACCATATCATCTTGAACGACAATTTCGAGTTTTACTTTGGGAAGAAAATCGACGATATATTCGTTTCCGCGATACGTTTCTTTATGACCACGTTGGCGACCAAAACCACGGACTTCACTGACAGTCATCCCGCTGATGCCGAGTTCTGAAATCGCGTTTTTGACTTCTTCCAGTTTATAATGACGAATGATTGCCTGGATTTTTTTCATCGAAGACTACTTTCGAAAAACCGTAATTTGAATCATGTCCGAATTGCTGTAAAGCAAAAGGGACAGCAGGAATGCCCCTCGCTTTACAATCTTTAAATCAAAGAGCGGTCTCTCCGGCTTCGCCGGTTCGAATACGAATAATGTCTTCGACTGGCATCACAAAAATTTTCCCATCGCCAATTTGTCCCGTTCGCGCTGACTCTAAAATTGTGTCAACGACAGTTTTCACCTGATCGTCGGGAACGATCACTTCCATTTTGGCTTTCGGCAGAAAATCAACCGTGTATTCAGCTCCACGGTACTGTTCCTTATGTCCTTTTTGACGTCCAAACCCACGGACTTCCGAGACCGTCATACCTTGAACACCAATTTCAGTCAGAGCATCTTTCACTTCTTCGAGTTTGAAATGCCTGATGACAGCTTCCACTTTTTTCATTGGAATCATACTCCCAGAAAATGCTTAGTTTTCGTCCAGCGCTTTCGGAAACCCAAGCGACAACTACATAATATTATTATATCGAATTTACAGGGAAATCTCGATACCTCTAATTGATTTCCCCCCCAAAACAAAAAAACTATTGGCCTGTCAGGCCTTTTGGATTCATTTTCCTGAGGATGAAAAAGAGAGCCAGCTTGATGCCGGCTCTCAAATCTCATGATCTTAGAGGAAGATGTATCCTTCTTCACCATGTTGACTCAGGTCAAGACCCTGAATTTCCCCATCTTTACTGACGCGAAGACCCATTGTCATATCAATCAACTTCAGAATGATAATGGTTCCGATCACCGAAATAGCAATGGCGGCACCGACACTCACTAACTGATTGATAAACTGTTGTGTATTCCCTTCCAGTAAACCAGAACCCTCGGGATTTCCCGTGATCGCGCGCGTGGCAAAGACACCTGTCAGAATGGCGCCGACTGTTCCACCAATGCCGTGAACTCCAAAGGCATCCAGTGAATCATCGTATTTGAATTTCCCTTTCAGAGTGGTACAGGCGAGGTAACAGGCGAAGCCGGCTGCGAGCCCGAGAATGATTGCGGAGAGTGGGGTGACGGTTCCACAAGCTGGCGTAATACAAACTAGACCTGCTACAGCGCCTGAGCAGGCACCCAGAATACTGGGTTTCCCGTTTTTAACCCATTCCGCAGCGGCCCAGGCCAGAACTCCGGCTGCCGCCGCCAAATGCGTGGCGACAAAGGCATTCACTGCACCAGGACTTGCACTTCCTGCACTGCCCGCATTGAAACCAAACCAGCCGACCCAGAGCAACGTGGCACCGATAAAAGTATAAGTTAAGTTATGGGGCGGCATTGGTTCCTGTCCGTATCCCAGTCGTTTTCCTAGCAGAATCGCACAAACCAATGCCGAGAATCCTGAGCTGATATGGACTACGGTTCCACCTGCAAAATCAAAGGCAGGGTAAAGGGCATCAGCATTGGCTTCACACAACCAGCCTGTTCCTGACCAGACCCAGTGTGCGATCGGACAATAGACAAAAGAGCCCCAAAGAATGGAGAAGACTACCATCGAGCTGAATTTCATTCGTTCGGCAAAGGCACCACAAATCAGTGCGGGTGTAATGATGAAAAACATCATTTGAAATACCATAAAGAGCGATGTGGGAATTGTTCCATTAGCCGGAATTACGACAGCGCCGTTCTCCCAGGACGGTATGACCCCTTTGAGTAAAATATGGTCGAAGCCGCCCATGAAGCCCCCGAGGATATCGGAGCCAAAGGCAAAGCTGTAACCCCAGAGAGCCCAGATGACAGACATGAGTCCCATTAAGAACACACATTGCATCATGACTCCAAGGATATTCTTTTTACGAACCAGGCCACCATAAAACAGAGCCAGTCCTGGGGCCGTCATCATGAGGACTAAAGCGGATGAAATCATCATCCAGGCCATGTCAGCTCCGTCAAATGCAACCGAAGCTGCTTCCTGTGCGGGCGCTTCTACACCCGATCCCAGTGGTTGGGAAGCTGGTGATTCGTCTGCGAAAACCTTCCCATGTCCCATCAAACTCAAACAACAAATCAACAATGACAGATACGCAAAGCGATTATAGACTCTCCTCATCACAGGGGCCTTTCCGAACGCAAAAAATGTTCAAAGCAGTGAGCGAGCGCTTTGGTTCTCTGAATTGATCGGATAATTTGTTTATGACATCATCATTTTAGATGAGACTATTTCAAAGCAGTTTCATCTAATTTGATATTTTCATCCAACCACAATTGCGATTCGACGTTGCAGACTTCACCATATCCACGTCTAACATAATCTTACGATCAAATCAGTTGGGGGTCAGTCTAGCAAAGCCTGATGATAAAATCACCCGAGGCACGATCCGTTTTGTTCAGGTTTCTATAAGATATGGTTCAAGTTGTGCCGGAACATATGATTAGTTTGTTGTCATGGGAGGTCTCTCCGCTGATCCCGATGGGGGTGTTGTTTCTCGTGGGCGTCCTGATCGGGCAGGGTGTGAATGCCTGGGTTCGTCGGATGTCTCTCAAATCAAGCATCCAACCACTTTCCCGGTGTATGGGATGTGGATCGCGGGTTCCGCTATGGAAACTGATTCCCCTGCTACGCTGGGTTCCCATTCAAAACGGTTGTCGTGACTGCGGGACCCTGATGCCTCGTTCCGAAATATTTTTGGAACTGGCGACAGGTGGGTTATTTGCTTTGTTCTATTATCTGACAGTGAATCTGCGTTGTCTGGAGGTTCCTTCGGTTGTCCCACCCGAAGGGATGTTTGAATGGCGTCTGCTCTCTCATTATCTATTGTTGATTTTGCTCATTGCGGCGACCAGCATTGATTTTCGGGAGTATCTAATTCCGGACCAGATCACGTTTACAGGAATGATTATTGGAATTCTAGGCGCGACGGTCGCCGGCCAACTGCAGGTCATGCATGTGTGGGTTGACTGGAATCAGGCAATCCCCGGTTTGTCAGGTCCTTATATTCCGGATTGGATCAAGGTTCACTCACACTGGCATGGATTGACCTTTAGTTTGACAGGATTGATTGTGGGTGGCGGGCTTACCTGGATTTTAAGAGTGGTCTCTTCTGTATTGCTAGGTCAGGAAGCGTTGGGTTTTGGTGATGTAACCTTGATGGCGATGATTGGCAGTTTTGTCGGCTGGCAACCAGTTCTGCTGATTCTGCCATTGGCTCCCTTGTGTGGATTACTGATTGGTTTTCTCAGTCGCGCTGTGACAGGTAAAACGTATTTGCCTTACGGCCCTTATTTGTGTGCCGCCACGCTGATTGTATTGATGGGTTGGAAATGGATCTGGCTGGCCGAATGGCCGGCGACAATTCCCGGCGCTCCTCCCGAATTTTCCATCCGCAAATTATTTGGTGATGTCATAGGGTTGGCTGTGATCGGTGGAATCGCTCTGGGAGCATTGATATTGATGCTGCTTCTGCTGCGAATCTACCGTGCGATCCCGGTGAAACGACATTGAAGCCGGAGAGAAAAAAGAGATGACGGCGTGAGGTCTAAATCAGGTCCAGTTTTTTGTGGCGGCGTTGTGTGGGACGCGAGCAATCTTCACAGACGCCATAAACTTCAAGCCGATGTTCGTTCATGCGGAAATTGATTTTTTCTGCGAGTCGTTCCAGAATTTCAGCGATATCGTCATTCTGAAATTCGAATAGTTCGCTGCAGCTTTTGCAGATAAAATGATCATGTTGTGGATAGCCGTAATCGTGCTCGTAGACATCCTTGTCGTTCGTGCGCGCGACTTTTCTTAACAAGCCAGCTTCTTCCAGCTGGGTTAAAGTACGATAGACGGTTGAACGGCTGACTTTCCGCCCGGTTTTCTGTTGAGCCATACGGAAAACCAATTGATCTGCATCAAAGTGTTCATGGTTTGAGAAGACTTCGGTTACGATAAATTCTCGTTCCTGTGTCAGTCTCTTCCCCTTTGTTGCCAGATACTCTTTAAATTTCTCTGTAGGAGAAATAGAGATCTCCAGGCTTTCAAAATTGAGCACTGTTTCGCGTTTCCTCTTTAAATTTCTTTAGGATCGCCACGGCGATGTTTATTCAGAATCGTCGATCTGATTCAGAAGACGATTTAAAGCCGCATTCAGCTTTTCATCCGTCTCATAAGTTCCATCGTCAATGGCCGCTTTGATTTGAGCTAACCGTTCGGCACGCATTTCAGGGTTGTTCGTCATTTCATCCAGCATACGCCCGGCTGAAGAAATCTCCAATTCATCCTTTGGTGAAGAAATCGGTTTCGAGGTAGGCGCCTCTTTGTTGTTCGTGTGAATTGGATTCATCTGCTTATTAATAGGCGATGATCCGGAAATTGAACTGGTGCCGTTAACATCCATGGCGGCATTCCCCCTGTCACGTGATCCTGAATCAGTCGGAGGAGAATCCTTCCGACCATTATTTACTGTATGGGGGTCATGATATCGTAAATGGGGGGATCGATTCAACTGGTAGTCTGCAGTCATGGCCAATTCTTTCATTGAATTCACTGAATTCAAGTGATTTTGTCCCGTTATGGAGCAAAAGAACACCTGTTTTCAGGGTGTCATCAATATGGGATGTAGAATGGCTTCCTGCACATCCTCCAGCTCAATGGAATCAAAACGAGTTGAGGTATTAGTGTAAGACAAGTTCCTATGTCTTTAGAGCCTCAATCGTTGAGGGGGGTCTGAACTTTTATTCCATCGACGCAAAGATTGTAAAAAGTTTAATATCAGAGCAAAAAATCGTCTGATCAATACAGGACCCGGTAGGTGGTAACGGTTATGCGGATTCTATAGAGGGGGGAATCACTGAACGTAAACGGTCAAATACATTTTGATTGAAGTGTTTTTTCAATGATGGATTGCCCGGATGTGATTAACCACGTGCATAGGGTCCTGTTTCCAGACCTTGATAGTTTTCGACTCCTGTATTCAGAACATCTTTAATCACAGCTGGTATCTGTTCGATCTGCTCTCTATTGATATCCAAATGGGTACAGGCTCTGAGTCGGGTCTGTCCCATCGCACCGATGCCGACCCCTTTGTCGTGTAGTGCTTTGGAAAGTTGCATGGCGTTGCCAATTTCCGGATCAACATCGAAAAAGACCAGATTAGTTTCTGTTTCAGAGGGGTCGATCGAAAGGCCTTCGATGGATGCGAGTTGTTCGGCGAGGAACCGGGCGTTATCGTGATCCTCCTGCAGGCGTTCAATATTATTTTCCAGTGCATAAACACAGGCGGCAGCAACAATGCCCGCCTGTCTGAGTGCGCCTCCAAATACTTTTCGTGAGCGTCGGGCTTTGGTGATTTCTTCTTTCGAGCCTACGAGAACTGAGCCCATGGGACAGCCGAGCCCTTTGGAAAAGCAGATCGAGATCGTATCGATGGGGGCACAGATTTCTTTAATCGAATACCCGGCGGCGACTGTTGCATTAAAAACACGGGCGCCATCCATATGTGTCTTCAAACCATTTTCATGTGCCCAGTCACAAATTTGAGTGAGTTGATTGAGAGGGTAGTAGTGGCCTCCGCCCGCATTCGTAGTGTTTTCGACACAGAGCAAACGCGTCTGACACAAATGCTGGTCATTCGAGCGGATTTTTCCTCTGAGCGTGTCTAGAGTCAACATGCCTTTATCGCCGGTGAGTGTGCGACAACTGACGCCGCTTAAAATTGCCGGTGCGCCTCCTTCGAACATGGCAATATGTCCCAGTTCATGAATCAGTAATTCATCTCCTGGCAGACAATGTGAGCGAAGTCCCATTTGATTGGATTGCGTACCCGAACAGGCAAAGACGGCTGCTTCCTTATCCAGCATTTCACAGATGAGTTCTTCGAGACGATTCACAGTGGGATCTTCGCCATTCATGTCATCACCCAGTTCCGCAGTCATCATAGCCTGCAGCATTTCGGGTGTTGGTTTAGTTTTCGTATCACTACGAAGATCGATGTAAGACGGGCTATGCGGATCCACTGCGAGTTTCCTTTGTTTCGTTACGTTTGAATTTTTGATTGACTTATTATGTCAGGTGGTTGGTCCGGAGGCAATTCGTTCTACAACTCAATTTTTTGACTGGCTATCTGTAGATCGTTTAAGGAAAGGAATTGGTTCATGCTACCTGAACGAAATCCTTGTAAATCGAGTGTTACATTTTTAAAGCCGAGTTGTAGAAATTTTTGTGTAATCTGTTCAAGGGCCGTTGGTGAGGTCAGTTTTTGTATTTGAGTAAGGGGGACTTCAATGCGGGCCAGTTCATTTGGTTCCAGACGAACGCGCAATTCCTCAATTTGAAACTGCTGGCGTAGAAACTGTTCGCCCTGGTCAATTCGTTGAACGCGTTCTTCTGTGACTTCTACGCCGTATGCGATGCGGCTCGAAAGGCAGGGGTGTGCGGGTTTGTTCCAGATGGGCAGTTCCCAGTGTTGGGCCAAGTTTCTGACATCCGCCTTTGTAATACCGGCTTCAATCAGCGGGCTACGAACGTGAAAGTCGGTAGCAGCCTGCATGCCTGGTCTGTGATCTCCCCGATCGTCGAGATTCGCACCGTTGACAAGTGTGGCAGAGTTCCATTCCTCGCTGGCTATGGAATGACTGATTAACTGATAGAGTTCAGTTTTGCAGAAAAAACATCGGTCTGGGGCATTGGCCCGATATGCGTCTGTCGAAAATTCCTCAGTCGAGATCAAACGGTGTTCGATGCCGATTATTGAGGCGAGTTGAATGGCTTCTTCTTTTTCGCCTGTCGCGAGACTGGGACTCTGAGCGGTGACCGCCAGCGCATGATCACCACAGGCCAGAACTGCTGCCTGTGCTACCACTGTGCTGTCGACGCCTGCAGAAAACGCGACAATAACGCGACCCATGTCCGACAGAATATGCTGGAGGTCTTCAGATTTCTGTGTTAATTCTGCTGTCAGAGACATTTATAAAGTAAAGGTTCTGTAAGAGGTTATTGTGAAATATCGCTATTTGGACCTATTATAGACAGACTGAGACAGGCTTGTCTCGGAACATCATGTGAAAAATCTTTGGAATCTGGCTGCTGGCTATGAAAAAGTGGCGAATCAGATCAGAATGAGGGAGGTTTAGTTACTAGAGGGGATTGTACACTCTCATCAGATCTGTGTTTCGTGAGATTCAGATCTTTTTTCTCGCGGGTCTGCCCATTATACTGGACCATTGACAGAATGCCTCTTATGTAACAGTTGTATTAAGCGGGGCAGTGGAGGGGCTGTTTTTATGCAGCGATTAATCGAAATCAGAACAATGAGGAAAGTCATGTCATATCGGTCTTTTAATGTAACGAGCATCCTCTTTGCTCTCGTATTCTGTTTTGGTGCATTGGTGCTGACAGCAGAAGCTGCCAAGCTCACTTCTGCCCAGAGAAAAGAACTGGCTTCGATCAAAAAGAATCTCGGAAAAGTTTCCACTTTGATCCGAAAGAAACAATATGAAGAAGCCAAAACGCTGACAGATGCCGAAGAAAAGAAACTGCAGCAACTGGCAGCGGATGCGATGCTGACTGAGACTGATCCGATTCTGGTGAGTGCAAATAAATTGATTACTCTGCGGCGCACACTTCTGGAAAAGAAGATGGGAGTTGGTGGAGGGGGCACTAACAAAGTGGCATCGAATCAGGGTGTCAGCTTTGAGAAGCAGATTGCTCCCATAATTAACGAAAGGTGTGTGAACTGTCATGGTGCACAGCGTGCCAGCGCCAATTTAAGACTGGATACTTACGCGAGTATGAAAAAGGGAGGGCGCACGGGAGTTTTGCTGGTTCCCGGGAATCCCAAGAACAGTTTGATCCTTCATAAGTTACTTGCTCCCGGTAATCAGCGTATGCCGCGCACGGGAGCCGCCCTGACGCCCGCTCAAATTGATTTATTTGCCAAGTGGATTATAGCGGGTGGACGTTTTGATGGTGAAAAAGAGACTGACCCAATTGGTGCGTCTACCAAGAAAAAGAAGGCTCCCGTCAATGTGGTTAAAGCGACCGGTAATGAAAAAGTTTCCTTTATGAAAGATGTCGCGCCCTGGATGCTCGATTTCTGCTTGCGTTGTCATAGTGGCAATACTCCGGCGAGTGAGTTTTCCATAGTGACATTTGAAGACATTCTGCGAGGTGGTGAAAGTGGATCTGTAATAATAGCTGGTAAGCCCGATGAAAGCCGTCTGTGGCATCTGGTCGGTTTACAGGACCCGATCAAAATGCCACAAGGTCAGGCATTAATCAAACGAAAAGATGCAGAAGCTTTGAAGACCTGGATTGAAGAAGGTGCCAAATTTGATGGTGATAATGCAAAAGGTGTATTACGTTCAATGGTGCCGACGGAAGATGAACTACGCATGGCTGAACTGGCCAAGATGTCTCCTGAAAAATTTGCTGATCTGCGTCGTGAAAGTCTCGAACCGACCTGGAAACGCGCACTGAATAATGAAAAATCAGAATTACTGGAGACGGATGATTTTATTTTTTACGGAAATGTCAGTGCAGATCGGCTGAAACAGATTAGCGACTGGTCAACCAGTCAGGCGGACGCGTTAAGAAAAACGTTCAATCAGAAACAGAAGCCGTTCTGGAAAGGAAAATTGGCAGTTTATGTGATCAAGGATCGATTTGGTTATTCAGAATTCAACCAGACGATTGAAGATCGTCGTGTTGATGATGCAACTACGTGGCATTCCAAGGTGACTCCGACTTTCCTGGAAGCCTATCTTGTGCTGCAGGATGTAGGTGATGAAGCGACAGCCGATAGCCCCGGTCTGAAAACAAATTTGATTGCAGGTCTTACCAACGCTGCCATTCAACGTGGGGCAGGGGATGTACCGATGTGGGTTTCCCGCGGCTTGGGAATGTTGCTGGCTGCCAATGGTTCTTCCAGTCAAGTTTATTTTGAATCGTTAAGGCAGCAGGCATTGGATGCGGCACCTAAAGTGACACGTCCGGAAGAGTTGTTTGCGGCAGGGACTTTTTCCCCCTCAGAAACGACGGCGATTGGATTTACGTTGGTCGAATTTTTGATCAATAATGGTGGTTTGCCTAAGATGGCGTTGTTGCTGAGGGAGTTCAAAAACGGAACTGCCGCTCCTGCTGCACTGATGAAAGTGTATGGTTCAAATTTGCCCGCACTGGCTAGAGCTTATGCCAGTACGTTGCGTCCCGGTCGCGTTCAAAAATAATTCCATTCAAATGCGGGATTCCAGCAGAAAATCTGGGCGCGACAACTTGATTTGTAATGTTCGCTGCCCTGTGATTCTATCGGGAGTCCGCTATAATTTATTGCCTTGAGTATTTTTACTTTTGCGTGTGATCAGGGCACATAATTCTATGATGGATGTAAATATTGTTGGCGGCGGTGTGATGGGTCTTTCGATTGCCTATGAATTGGCGAATCGCGGCTTATCTGTGGCCATTTTTGATCGACGGGAGTTAGGGAAGGAGGCATCCTGGGCGGGTGCCGGCATGTTGCCTCCCGCAGATTTCAAAGCCGCGAAGACTCCACGCCTTCAATTGCGCGCTGCCAGTAAAATGATGTGGTCTGACTGGTCGCGCTGCCTGAAAGAAGAATCAGGGATCGACAATGGTTTTATGAATTGTGGTGGATTTCATGTGACTTTTGACGATGAGCTGTTTGAGTGGCGGGAAACCATTTCAGAATGGCGGCAGTCGGGTGCGCAGGTTGAAGAAATCGAACTAAATTCTTTACAGGACACCGCGCCATTTTTAAGTTCTCAAGTGCAAGCTGCCTTTTATCTGCCTGAGATGAGTCAGGTCCGCAATCCCCGACACTTGAAGGCGCTGTTGATGGCTTGTGCGAACAAAGGGGTTCAGCTCAATCCGGGGACACCGGTTATCGGATTTGAAATAGACGGCAGTAAAATTACTGGCATCCGAACTACATCAGGAATTCAAAGAGCAGGGCGGACTGTCATTGCAGGGGGTGCCTGGTCCCCCGAAGTTCTTCATGGTTTGGGAATAAACTGCAAAGTGGATCCTGTCCAGGGGCAGATTGTTTTACTGTCGATGGATCGATTGCCGTTCCGTCAAATTATTGAATGTGGCAGCCGTTATCTTGTCCCTCGTAGCGATGGTAAAATTTTGATCGGTTCGACGGAGAGTTATGTCGGGTTCAATAAAGAAAATACGGTCGAAGGCGTTGGTGGTTTGATCCAGTTTGCAGAGTCTCTCGTTCCCAGTCTGAAATCAGCAACATTCGAACGGGCCTGGGCTGGTTTGCGGCCCAAGTCGATTGATGGTTTGCCTTATCTGGGTCGTATGGGAGAATATGAAAATTTATTGATCGCTGCGGGGCATTATCGAGATGGTTTGCAACTCTCTCCTATAACCGCTCGCATCATCAGGCAATTGATCTGCGATGAAGCGCCGGATCTCCCGCTGGAACCGTTTGCCTGTTCGCGCGGGATTTCGGCCTGAGTTCCGACTATGTATAAGAAACTGGAACCGTAAGGAGTATCGATTTGAGAGCCGTCGTTCAAAGAGTATCTCGTGCGAGTGTGACAGTGAATGGTGAGATCACAGGTCAGATCGAGCAGGGGTTTTTAGTATTGCTGGGTGTCGAACAGGATGATACGCAGGACGATGTGATTTATCTGGCTCAAAAGACGGCGGGTCTGCGTGTGTTTGAAGACGCGGAAGGGAAAATGAATCTAGCTCTCTCCGATGTGAGCGGAAAGATGCTGGTTGTGAGTCAATTTACGTTACTGGGAGATTGTCGTAAGGGGCGTCGTCCCAGTTTTGTGAACGCCGCCCGTCCCGAACAGGCTGACATGCTGTATCAGAGTTTTGTGGCAGAAGTCAAAGGTCACGGGATTGAAGTCGAAACGGGCCGCTTTCAGGAACATATGGATGTGGAACTGGTCAATGATGGTCCGATCACGCTTTTGTTAGACAGTAAGAAACAGTTTTAGAGACTTCACTCTTGGAAAGTGAGGGTTTACATGCTGCTAGTTCAGGAAATTCCAGTGACCATTGCAATTATGTTTACAGTCATCTTTATCTGTGGTATTCCTGGTTTTTTGGAACGTCATCTGGATGATGAGACTTTGTTATTGATCGCACTATTGAGCATTTTGGTATTCTTTGCCTTATTAACTGTGGTATTAATTTATTTGCTCAGTTCTTTGTTACTGTGCTGTTTTCAATTCTATCTGGATTCCATATTTTCAGATACGGGGAGAAATAACTCTAACCGTTGAGCCCTGCCTTGTTGATTGTCGAAACGAGCCTGAATCTCTTCAGAGTCTTCAAATACCGGGAAAAATCTGGTCTTTGCGCGGAGCGTGTTTTTTACCTATAATCCCCTGCTCTCGTTTTTGCAAAAAATCGGGGGAGAGCGAGCAGGGGGTGAGGGCCCACCCGGGATTAATTCATGGAAGATCAAAACTAGACAGGATGTCAGAATGTGGTTTGATTTGCTGATTGTGGGAATTCTATTATACGCCATCTGGAAAGGGGCCTCTAAAGGAGTGGTATGGCAGTTGGCTGCGATTGCCGCTCTGATTCTTTGTTTTGCATTTGCGGAGTCGCTTTCTTTACAACTGGCGCCGATCATTAATGTGGAACCGCCTTTGGATCGCTGGATCGCTATGCTGATGATTTATATTGGCTTCTCGTTTATTTCGTTTACATTAGCGCGGAGTTTGAAGTCCGCCATCGATTCCATGAAGTTCAATGAATTTGATCGTCATCTGGGTGCCGTACTGGGGTTGCTCAAAGGGGTTATCTTTTCCCTGTTTCTGACGTTCTTTTTAATCACAATTTCCGAGTCCGCCCGTGCCACCGTTTTGACTTCACATAGTGGATACGCGGCAGCTGTCATTTTAAATGAACTGGCACCTGTGATGCCCAAGGGGTTTCACGAAGTACTGGATTCCTATCTGGCCGAGCTGGACCATCCTGGTGTGAAGCTGCATGATCATGATGATGATGAAGAAAGAGACCATGATCATGAGGTAGAGAAAGGTTTATTTCCGCCTGGTTTGAAGAAACTTCCTAATCCCTTCTTTCGCGGTTCCGAGGGAGATGGGTCAACGATTCGCACGACCAGCCAGGAGCCATTACTGAAAGAGATTCTGGATAGTATTCCCGTCTATCTGCGAGCAGAACTGGAAGACAAGATCGTCAATGCGTTTAATTCGACGGCTCCCGAAGCTAGGACGGAATTTGCAAAACAACTGAAGTCACAGATTCCCGGTGTGCTGAGGGGTGTTACCACCGACTGGCAAAATGGGCAACCAGCAGGGAAAAATCTGTTTGGCTCGAATGGTAACCAGCTGGCTACTGCGGAACGGACAAAGCTGTTACGTGAGATCGCTGCGGTTTATTCTGACTATCCCGAAGCACAAAATGCTCTGATCGAAGATTTTGAGTTATCGTTTTCAGGAGTGCCCGATCAGGTGGTGTTAGCGGTATTGAAAGACTGGCGTGCAGACCTCTTTCTGACAGGGGATGATCCCGATTCCAAAACCGATGTTAATACGCCTTTGGATGGTCGTGTATTGCGTCAATTAGAACTGCAGAAGGTTCCACTCAATTCTCTCAGTTCTGCGTTACAGAATCGTTTGAAAACTGTGCAGAAGCGATAGGTGAAACGCGATCAAAAACGAAGCGCTAAAGTGAGAAGATTCGAGTAGAAATAGAATGGTTTCAGAGTGCCTGCCAGCGTCTTTGTTTGAATAGAGCCAATGCAGTGCAGGACTCTGGAGTGAGTTGGCAAGGGGAAATACAAACCCTATAAAAACAGGCTTATTTTATCTTTGAACTTAACATAACGGACATTATCGGACGTTCGTGGTGTGGTGCTATTTCAAGGATAGAGGTCTATGGGCACTGTTTTGAGAGTATGAAGCGTGTGTTTGAATGGGGGACGAACTTACGCGGTTTCCCCTGACTCGTTGAACACACCAATCTTGCGAAATTTCTCGTATCGTTGATCCACTAATTCATCCAGTGGAATCGCCATTAATTGCTTTAGATTGGCTGATAACGAAGCCTTCAAAGCGGTCGCCATTTGACGGTGATCACGATGTGCTCCGCCCAGTGGTTCCGGTATGACTTCATCGATGATTCCCAGGTTAAGTAGATTGTCACTGGTAAACTTGAGCGCGTTGGCGGCTTCGTTGGCAAATTTGACATCCTTCCATAAGATGCCCGCACAACCTTCGGGTGTAATGACGGAATAGTAGGCAAACTGCAGGACGGAGATATGGTCTCCGATTCCAATTCCCAGAGCCCCCCCGGAACCCCCTTCGCCGATTACAACGCAGATGACGGGAGTTTTGAGCAGAGACATTTCCCTGAGATTGATAGCGATATTATAAGCTTGTCCGTGCTCTTCGGCTTTGATACCTGGATAAGCACCAGGTGTATCAATCAGACAGACGATGGGGATACCAAATTTTTCTGCCATTTTCATTTTCGAGAGCGCTTTGCGATATCCTTCCGGATGAGCACAGCCGTAAAAGCATTCGGTGCGTTCTTTCAGTGTGCGGCCTTTCTGTTGACCGATAAACATCACTTTCTGGCCATTGAGCTTGGCAAACCCAGTCAGTATTGCCCGGTCATCACCCATGGCTCTGTCGCCATGCAGTTCTACAAACTCATCGAAGACCAGTTCGAGATAATCGAGCGTTTGAGGCCTTTCGGGATGGCGCGCTACCTTTACTGTATCCCAGGCATCGAGATTTTCAAAGATTTCACGTTTCATGCGTGTAATTTCCAGACGCATGTTTCGAATGGCATCTTTCGTATTCGCAGTCGGATTGGGTTCCTGTTCGATTTTTTTAAGTTGCTCTTCCAGTTCGTAAATCGGACGTTCGAATGGAAGTTGATTAATGACAGACATAAATTGTATGACCACTTATAAAACGAGAGAGTGTTTATGTAAAGATGCTAGGTATTTTGCAAGAAGCAAGGAATAATTGCAAGATTTTATAATTTTAGAACACGTCTGGCAATTCATCCATGAAAGGAAGATCGTCATCCTTTCTATTTTTCTTGCTTTCTTCATTCTGTTTCGCTGCTGGTTGCTGTGCTGGAGGTGCTTGTGTTTCTTCCGGTGGCGAAACAGGAGCTTGCTGTTGAGGAGCGCCCTGTTGTGATTGAGGTTGTTGCGGAGCACCCTGTGGTGGCTGTGGTTGAGGTTGCTGCGGAACACCCTGTGGTGGCGGATAGGTGCCGGGAGGCATTGGTTGTCCCTGGTATTGGGGCGGGTACATCATTGGCTGTCCCGGGTGCATTGGTTGCCCTGGCATGGGCTGTCCGGGCATAGGTTGTGGTGGATACATTGGTTGCTGGTACTGTGGTGGGTATCCTCCGGGCATAGGCTGTGGTTGGTATCCGCCTGGCATTGGTTGTGGCGGGTATTGAGGTTGAGGTGGCTGTTGAGGCTGCGGTGGCTGCTTCTGTTTTGCCGGTTCTGGTTTGGTTTTGGGTTTGCTATTGGCTTTTCGCTTGGCTATCAGATCCGCTGCCATTTCCGGATCTTCTTTGACCAATTCCGATAAGCGTGCATCCGCGCGACTGTCCAAGCGTTTTTCCTGCATCGACTCTTTTTCCGCCTGATCTGCTTCCACTTTATTCTGAGCGATGATTTCGGAAATTTCCAATTTGAATAATTTCAGGTTCCTGAGTGCAGAAGCGACTTCCTCCATCGACAGGAAACGATCTTTTGGTTTCTTGGCTAGCATCTTGAGTACAAATTCGTCGCATTCCGGTGTTACGTTTGGATTCAAACTGGAAGGAGGAAGAGGGCGTTCTGAAATATGTTTTATTAGAATTTTTTTGGGATTATCGCCGTGAAAGGGAGTTTTTCCGGTGAGGACTTCAAAGATGGTAATTCCCAGGCTATAGATATCCGCTGCCTGATCCAATGGAAGTTTCTGAATGGTTTCCGGAGCGATATAGGATCGCGTGCCTTGAATCGTTTTTGGTTTTCCAAACATCTTCCCGATGCCTTTGGCGACCGGCACAGCCAGGCCGAAGTCGATGATTTTTAATTCCGAGCTTTTACTGATCAGAATATTTTCCGGTTTAATATCTTTATGAACCCAGCCTTTTTCATGCATGTGACCGAGTGCCAATGCTGATGATTCAATCAGTTTTCTTAACCGAGATTGGACGCTGAGCAGATCAGATGTCAATTGCGTACGCAGATTGGGTGCGCGAAAATAATCCATCAGGAGATAAACGTGTTTTTTGGATTTCACGAACTTGTGCAGACCAATCAGATTAGGATGATCGAGAGATTTGCCAACTTTTGCCTCCAGTTTTATCGTCGCAACTGCTTCCGGGATGGCCAACTGATCTGGCAAGAGACGTTTCATAACGAAACTGGCAGTCCCCCCCTGTTCTTTTACTTCCCAGATTTGAGTCGTGGTTCCCGCTGTGATGAGATTGACCAATTCGTATTCATCAATGACATTTTCTTCTTCTACGCTCTCTGTTTCTGCCATCGCGCAACCTTTTGCTTTTGAATGATCTGACGTGCTTCCATCGACAAAAAATGTAACTCAATATGATGATTTGCAATCACCTGAATTCGCATTCAGATATGATGCGAAATTAGTAAATTCATATGATCGACAGGATTTTCTTGACACTTTCAATAGTGTAACGAGATCGGCCACTCAACGAAACAACCGATTTTAAAA
>NZ_CALEMX010000570.1 GCF_937910335.1 uncultured Gimesia sp.
CTGATTCGATGCGCTTGCAGGCGCACTAGGGGAAGACCCATGTGTCTTCCCGCCAGAGTAAAAACAATCAATTCCCTGTCAAACATTCGACAGCAGCGACCAGGAAAAGGAATATGAAGCCGACTTTTTCGTGTCTTTCGTGAATTTCGTGGTAGAAAAAACGAAAACGAAAACGACATCGGCATAACCAATGCACAATCAGAGATTCTACCCGATAACCACAAAGACCCCGAGATGAAATTCCGGAACTGCATAAAGCTCACACGAATACACAGAAAGTAGGGCGCGGACCCATGTGTCCGCCCACTGGATACAACGTTCCAATTCCAATAAACCGGTCATGTAGTTACCCGCGTTGGGTTGCACTGGTGGCTTGCCACCAGTTGCATGGGAAATCACACCATCCACACAGAACAACACCACAAAAATGGGAGGCCCGAATACAATTCGGGCCGAGCGCAGCGAGCAGGAATCTGACAGAGAAACAAAAGGACAAAAATTAAGAAAATTGCTGACCCCTTTAGTGTCAACAAGTTATGGTCACTTCATATCAATGAATAACTCAATATCAGCCGCTAAAAGCATTTGAAGCTATCGCATCTTGGTGATTGGGTAATCGCCGTTACTCCAACCAAACCCGCTTTGAAAATATCTAATATTTTTGGTTACTTATCGCGTTCAATTGTTTAAACTGAGTTTGTTCGGTTTCTAAATCGCGGGAGTAGTGCGTATGAATGAAAATAATGGCTCCAAATTCGTTCGCTTTTTATTCTGTGGCATCGCATTTTTGTTGGTCGCTTATATCTTGAGCATCGGCCCTGTTTGTGCATCATTACACACAACAGAAGGGATGCCGCCTGAATATGTAGGCCCAGTTACATCTTTCTATGCTCCTTTGGACTGGGTTATGCAGAGATCCTATTTTGCTGAAAGATTAGCCGTCAAATATACTAAAGCGTGCGGTTCTCCTTTCTATAATTAAACACGTTCTCGCCCGAAAATAATGAGTGGGTAAATGCTATCTCCCCAACATCGCAGGCACCATGTTGGGTAAGCCCGAATAAAATTCGGGCCGAGCGCAGCGAGCAGGAATCTGACAGAGTAACAGAACAAACAATGGTGGTCGTCCTGTTTTCGTTAGTGAGAGATTGATGCTTTCTATCTCAATCGACCAAATGCTCAGACAGTTTTCTATTGTCAAGTTTTATAGAATCCACCAATGACACATTTTCGTGCCTTTCGTGTTTTTCGTGGTAGTCCAACTTCACCAGTGGTTTCCTTCTTTACAACTGATAAAAGGGAGCAGGACGCCCCCTTCAGTTCGCATCCGTCTTCACATCACCGGGCGGCGTGATCTTGAAGGCCGATTCCTGGTGGACTTAATTAGATAAATTTATCAAGCAGAATAAAATCGATAAAAGAGCAGAGACGATAAAAATGAATTCGTATTGGTTATTGTCGAATCACTCTGTTAAAATGAATTCAATCGATTCTGAAAACATTAGACAAGGCCGATAGTCTCATGAGTCATAAACAGCCTCCGGATCAGTTCAACCCGTATCACAAGTGGTTGGGCATTCCAGAAAAGAAGTGTCCGCCCACCTTCTATGAACTCCTGGGAATTTCGTTGAACGAAGATGACCCCGCAGTCATTCAATCTGCTGCGGAACGCCAAAAAAAACATGTGGAACAGTTTTTGGGTACTTCCTACAACAAATTTGCAAATCAACTCATCGCGCAAATTGATGAAGCGGAAATTACGTTATTGAGTCCCGAGCTTCGTCGAGAATATGATCGACAAGTGGGTCTCTTCAAAAAAAGGCGGAAGAAACGTCAATTTGATCCAACGGTGATGATTCCCCCGATGCAGAGTGGTGGGAATCGAACAGTCGGCGAAGGAAGTGGCCTGGCCCGTGAGTATGCGGGGATTGTTTCAGTATTAGTCATCGCTTTTTTCGTGATGGCGGCAGCATCGTTCTGGTTGCCGTGGGGAAAATTAGAAGCAGATAATGAAAACGTTGCAAAAACAAATCCGCATGCAAAACAACCAGCGTTGGCAGAAGAACCGGCGATGGCACACAGAGACAAAAAAGGCGTTGCCAAAAAAAAATCCAGCATGACAGCAAAGACGTCATTGAAAACGCCAGAACCTGAACCAAAAAAGGCCCCCGAAGCGAAAATTGAAACCGGAGATCAAAAAACCAATTCGATTGGTATGAAGTTTCAACTGATTCCCGCAGGTACGTTCCTGATGGGTGCGACTTTCCAAACGAGAAAGAATAACGAAAAACCAGTCCATCAGGTGATCTTGACAAAACCATTCGAAATGGGTGTGTACGAAGTGACTCAGCAGCAATATGAAGCAGTGATGGGCACGAATCCGAGTGAGTTCAAGGGACCAGATAATCCCGTTGAAATGGTGACCTGGGATAACGCAGTGGAATTCTGTATTAAGCTTTCGAATATGCCAAATGAAAAAGGCTTTATCTACCGACTACCAACTGAGGCTGAATGGGAATATGCGTGCCGTGCAGGGACAACGACAAAGTATAGTTATGGTGATGATGATTCGCAGTTAGATGACTACGCATGGTATTTTAAAAATTCGAGTTTTAAAACTCATCCCGTAGGTGAAAAGAAGTCAAATCCGTGGGGGCTATACGACATGCAGGGGAATGTTTTTGAGTGGTGCCAAGACTGGTTTGATCCCTATCAAAGCAGTGTTAAAACGAATCCGATACAGATGGGAGGCCGGATGAAATATCGCGTAATCCGTGGTGGCGGGATATCCAATGTTGCCAACTATTGCTTTTCGTCGGCTCGCCACAATGCAGCACCCGATTTGAAAAATAGTCGTATGGGCTTTCGTGTGGTCAGAAGTTCCAGCCAGTAAACCTCCACGAGCGGAAACAAGTAAGAGAGCCAGGAACTCAACCCCGCAGAGGCTGCAATTGTAATAATTGAATATCATTTGCAGAGGCCGTAGGCGGATTCGAACCACTTACCATCGACTTTGCAGGCCGATGCCCCACCACGAAGCTCTCGGTTCCACGGCCTTATAGTAACTTTTTTGTGATCATCAAACTAATAGAATCGGTTTGCATTTGAGAGACTCAACATTTATCAAAAAGGTTCGCTATTCAATCGGTTTTATTTATCATAAATAGAATATGGCATCATCCATAAAAGAATCGGCGGGTGCCACTGGTGGCTCGCCACCAGTGAATGGGAAATTACACCAGACACATAGAACAACACAAAAAAAATGGGTAAGTCCGAATAAAATTCGGGCCGAGCGCAGCGAGCAGGAATCTGACAGAGTAACAGAACAAACAATGGTGGTCGTCCTGTTTTCGTTAGTGAGAGATGGATGCTTTATTTCTCACTCGACCAAATACCCTGATCGTTTCCTGTTGTCACGTTTTATTGAATCCATGAATAACACATTTTCGTGCCTTTCGTGTTTTTCGTGGTTCAAATACATTCAGTTCACAGCGGCGGGTGGCACTGGAGGCTTGCCACCAGTGAAAATATACAACCAACCTCACACCGTTTTCTGATCAGCGTTTCGGCTTTGCCTTACTTTGTAACAGTTTGATATAAATCTATCCGAATCGCTAAAATATCTGACTATCAAGATCATCTTGACTGTTTGACTGGTCTTTATAGTACAATTGATTCTTCAATAATTTGAACTTGAGATTAACGGCATGAACACATC
>NZ_CALEMX010000571.1 GCF_937910335.1 uncultured Gimesia sp.
ACTAGAAAATCGCTATGAAACCTAAACTTAACAAAGTTAAAATAAGCTGGTGACCAAAGCATATCCTTGATTCCGTACAATATTAATACCGACTTCTGTTAAATCTCACACACATTTCACATCTTTTTGGTGATCACGGCTTGAGCATGTGACATCTCAGTCTTACCAAAAGTAATAGGAGTGCGATTCAAATTTCTCAGATATCCACGTAATAATTTTCCACATTGTCACATCTCATCAAAGAAAAACTGAATAAGACTCGAATGCGACCATTTTTCGGACCTGATCACGATGACTCAAAAAAACTGCTGATTCTTGACAATTGAATTCCCACAACCACTATTCAGCCCCATAACGACGATATCATGGTCTCTTTTGAAAACGGTTTTTAAAACTGTCCAACAGAGCTCAACGCTCAATCTCCCCCAAATTCAATCTCTTTTTCAAATCTGAATGAATTCGCCTTTTGGACAAGATACAATCAGAACGTTGATCATTGCGCGGTCAACCTTTACATTAAACAGTGAATAAAATGAATCGTGGTTCAGTAACTAAAACACACAAAATCCACCCTGCCATCAATAAAAAGGAACTCAGTCAAATGCCAGTTCGAATTCTCTCTGCAGTAACTTTGCTGCTTTTCAGTTCTTCGTTCGCCGCCGCTGAAAATTGGCCACAATGGCTAGGACCAGATCGAGCCAGCATCTGGAATGCTTCCGGCATTGTAGACTCCTTTCCAAAACAGGGACTGAAAGTCGAATGGCGGGTTCCCGTCGGACTAGGATACAGTGGCCCGGCTGTCGTAGACGACAAAGTCTACCTGATGGACTACATCAAAAAATCAGGCGAACTGGTAAATAATCCAGGAGGGACTTCTAAGCTACAGGGTCAGGAACGCGTTCTGTGCTTCTCGGCAAAGACCGGCAAAGTTCTCTGGGAGCATTCCTATCACTCTCCCTACGATATCTCCTATGCAGCGGGCCCCCGTTGCACTCCCACTGTCGCTGATGGAAAAGTCTATACACTGGGCGCTGAGGGAAATTTGATCTGCTTCAATGCAGAGAACGGCAATGTCATCTGGAGCAAGGATTTCAAAACAGATTACAACGCCAAAACCCCCTTCTGGGGGCACGCTGCCAGCCCACTGGTGGAAGGTGACACACTCTACTGTCTGGTAGGAGGCAAAGGATCAATCGCAGTCGCTTTTGATAAAAATACAGGCAAAGAGCTCTGGAGATCACTCGATAACAAGGAGACCGGCTATTGCCCGCCAACCATGATTTCACATAAAGGAACCAGACAACTTTTGATCTGGCATCCCGCTTCACTCAATTCACTCAATCCAAAAACAGGCAAAGTCTACTGGACGATCCCGCTCAAACCCGGTTACGGCATGTCAGTCACCGTTCCTCGTCAACAGGGAGATTTTCTCTACGTCTCTGCAATTGGCGACGAAGCGGCCTGGATCCATCTGAAAAACGATTCAAAACCAACGGCCAAAGTCGTCTGGAAAGGAAAAACTCGCTCTGCCCTCTTCTGCTGTAACAGCACTCCTTTTATCGAAGGCAATACTATTTATGGCTGCGATATCAATTCAGGAGAATTCATGGCAGTCAATTTGAAAGATGGCAAACGACTCTGGACTACGAAACAGGTAACCAATGCCGGCCGACGCGATCGCCATGCGACGGCATTCATCGTCAAACATAACAACCAGTATTTCCTGTTTACCGAAAAAGGAGATTTGATCCTCGCCTCATTGTCTCCAACAGGTTACAAAGAAATCAGCCGCTTTCACGTACTCGAACCAACGAATGAAGCCTTCGGACGGCAGGTTGTCTGGAGTCATCCCGCATTCGCAAACAAATCACTCTTTGCACGTAACGACAAAGAGTTAGTCCGCGTAAGTCTTCAGAAATAGAAACGCATCCAGAAAGCCAACTTAACTCGGAATCCTGAACAGCACTCCTGGTCGTCAGTTAAATAACGACCAGGAGTGCATCAGCAGGCGTAGGATTATGGTTTCTCTGCTTTCGCAGGAATCGTCGCCTTCTCCTTGGCTTCTACTTCCTGCTTCATATCGACTTCAGATATCCCTGCTACATTCGGAGCGGAATATAACTCGGTCTCCGGATAGAATGCATACCAGGCAAACCAAAAAGAGTACATCCATCTCACAGCTTTATCAGGATTCACAACGCGCAACGATTTCGCTTGAGGATTATAAGCCAGTGTGAATTTTTCCCCTCCCAATTCCTGCTCCAATTTCTGGGGCTCTGTGAGATGTTGAAAAGCAGAAACAGGGTAGGCACGCATCTTGTCACCCACCCAGACTCCCAATAGCGCGGATTTATTTGGTAAACGAGCGTCCTGATTCTCGACTTGAAACATCAAGATCATATCATCCGCAAAATAGGGGGCATAAGCTCGATTAGTATAATCACGTGAATGACCTGTATCAGCAGAGAGAACTTGAGTTTTCGGATACCTCTGTTTCCAGTCTTCCCAGGTCGTCAGCTCAACAGGCATAGTACCTAATTTTTCTTTGACACGCGGTCCGGCAATCCCTTGCGACATCATCTGAGACCACAGCCCATCAGTTCCACTTGACCCGGATCGGTCATAAAGCAAGACGTTACTGTTGTATAAAAATCCAGAAACTCCAAACTCCAAATCACCGCCTGTCCCTTTCCGATTGTAAACTGCCAACGAATCACATAATGGGCAATAGGTAACTGCAAATGAAGTCTTACCGATTTTATCATTGACTACCTCGTGCAAATCCATAATTTTCAATGGATAGGCTCGGGCTTGACCTTCGAAAACAACTCCCGCTAACCGGTCGCCTGGTTGCATAAATGCTGCATCTGCCACGCTGATAAATTCCGGATCCGTCAGGGCAGGAATTCCATCTTTAGGAACTCCCCCATTGTGAATTTCACTTTCCGCCAATATCAGACCTTCTGTATTGAATTCGGAATCTGCTACATTGCTTTGCCACCATCTTCCGAACTTAAAAGTGGCACACCGTACACGTAAATCTGGTTT